>JACIWG010000162.1 GCA_014361085.1 Nitrososphaeria archaeon | reverse complement strand
ACTCCTATAAAATATTATAATGTTACTTATTTGTGGAAAAATGTGGGTACAGCTGACACTACTATCATAGATATTATTTTGAACGAGAAGCCTTTGAAGACTTTCTGGCCCTCCTCTGAAGTTTATCTTGATGGTGTGCCCTGGGTTAGTGGTTCTGATCCTAGTTTTAAGGAGATTCCTTTTCCATCAGGTAGTACATTGGATTTAGTGATTACGTTTCCATCAGATACCAGTTCCCCATTTGTTTCTGGACAGACAGTTGAAGTTAAGGTTGTCACATCTCACGGAGTTTTTTATGTGACAATTTTTAATATTCCATAAAAATTTTTTAACATATTCTTATTTTCTTTTTATAAGAAATTTTATATAGGGGTTTAGGTTTAATATTATGAGTATGGTTGGTTTGAGTTTACCTTTTTTTAAAAAGAAGACGGAGAAGAGTGTTGTTGTAACAGCGGAAGGGGAGGAAGTGGTTGTTGATCCTGTTCCAGAAAATGCTGAAATTTTGGATGAGTATTGGGTTCGTGAAAAGTATGCTAGGGTTGTGATTGCAAGGGCGCCTGAGAGTTCCACGATAACGTATTATGTTGACGAGGTTAAACTTAATCCAGATGAGAGGGCGGCCTATTTGAAGATTTCTGATATTATTGCTAGGGAAATGAATCCGGCTGAAATTGGTAAGGAAGAGGATGTGAGAAAGGAGCTTTTGAAGGAGGCTAGGAGACTTAGTATGAAGTATGAGAGAGCTTTTAAGACTGTTACTCGAGCTGGATGGGATAAAATAAACTACTATTTGGAAAGGGATCTTTTAGGCTTTGGTCCGTTAAATGTTATAATTAACGATTATAGGGTTGAAGATTTAAGCTGTGATGGTGTTAATGTTCCTATATTTGTTTGGCACAGAAGATATGAGAGTATCCCAACTAATATTAAGTTTTTGGATAAGGATGCTTTAGACGATTACATTGTTAAGCTTGCGCACAAGTCTGGTAAGCATGTTAGTTCAGCTTTCCCGATTGTTGACGCTATGTTGTTTGGTAAACATAGGCTTGCTGCAAGCTTCCGTGACGAGGTTTCACCAAAAGGTTCAACGTTCACGATAAGAAAGTTTAGGGAGGAACCATTTAGTATCGTGGACCTGGTACAAATGGGTACAATAAGCGATGAGATGGCAGCATACTTTTGGATGCTTATCGAGAACAGGTGCACGATAATGGTTATAGGTGGAACTGGTAGTGGGAAGACAACCATATTGAACGCTCTCGCGTCACTAATTAAGCCTGGTATGAAGCTTGTTACTGTCGAGGAGACCGCTGAATTAAACCTTCCACACGAGAACTGGGTCCAGTTTGTTAGCAGAGAAAGCTATGGACTTACTGGCACAAAAGTTGGCCAAATAAGCCTCTTTGACCTAGTGAAAACGTCTCTAAGATATAGGCCGGATTACTTGATTGTAGGTGAGGTTAGAGGAGAAGAAGCATATGTATTGTTCCAGGCTATGGCGACCGGACATGGTGGCTTGTCTACTTTGCATGCTGAAAATATTGAGTATGCTATTAGGAGGCTTGTTAGTCCGCCTATGAATGTTTCTGAAACATATATTCCTTTGATTAATGCTGTCATTTTAGTTGAGCGTGTTACTTTGCCTCAGCCTAGAATGGGTATGAGTATCGGTAGGAGGGCTCGTATGGTTTGGGAGGTTGAAGATTTTGAAAAGTATGTTAACATTTTTAGTTGGGTGCCTCAAGACGATATTTTCCTTTCTAGGGCTAGAGACAGCTTCGTTTTGATGAGGATTGCGGAGAGGCTTGGTAAGAGTAGGAGATGGATTGTAAATGAACTTGAGCGTAGAAAGATTGTGATCCGCTGGATGGCTGATAAGGGTATCCATAATGTTAAGGATGTTGCCCGTATCGTTTACCAGTACTATTCTAACCCTGACCTGCTTATGAGTAAGATTGAGGAGGAGGCTGTGATTAAGAAAGAGGAGATACAGCCCATTTTTACTTCCCCAACATTGCCTACAGCGGCAACAGTAACTCCTACCCCCACCGCCGCTGAAACGCAGGCGCCTGTTAGAATGATTGAGGAGTCTTTAATGAAAATTTATAGTATTTTATCGAGCAAAGGTGGAACAGCATCTCTTGAAGTATTGGCTAAAGAAAGTGGAATGGATGATGTAAGCTTATGGAGGTACTTAAATATTCTTAAGGGGTTCGGGCACGTTCAGACTGTCGAGAAGAAGGAGGAGGACAAGTATACTACATTCTTTACGTTAACGGAAAGAGGAGTAAGTGCCTTCGAAACTTTGCGTTCTAGACTTTCTCAAAGATAAAAAAAGTATGTTGGTGGTTAAATTAGCTCAACCATAATTTCTTTTGTTACTTCGCCAGTCTTTTCTGGAGTGATCCTTTTCATCCCATAGTAGTTTGCGAGATATTCTGCCTTCTGATCAAGTTTTGAGTAAGTTAATATAACTACTTTTTTAGCGCCCAAGTCATATCCTAGAGCCTGCAAGCGTAATATTTCGTCAACGTTTACTGTTTCTTCTAAAAGATACGTTTCAACAAGGATTGAGTCATTCTTTGCAGGATTGGTTGCCCAGAGGACTATGTCATAAGAGATTCCTGATGCACCCGTAACTTGAGAGCAATATTTTGTAGTGTAACCGTTTTCTCTTAAGTTTGCGTCAATAGATTCTAGGGTTTTGAGTGTTGCTTTAATGCTTTCCATTTTACTGTCTCTAACTTCATAGTGGTAGACTATTGTTTCACCCAACTCTTCAACTGGAAAATATTCTCCACACTTTTGACAGTGATAATCGATTATTGGAGTGTCAAATAGATTTCCACAAGCATGACACTTGTACATAAGCTTCCCTCTAGAATAGTCTTTTCCTTCAATCAAAAGTTGCTTGTGGCACCTTGGACATTCTAAGCCAGTGTTAAGCAAAAATACTGTTTCAAGGTTCCTGTATCCGCAGCTGAAATGCTCTATAACCCTTCCTCTTGAAATGTTTGTTGAGCTGCAGTTTGGACAGTGTTCAGTAGGAATTATTTCATAGGAGAAGCATACTGGACAAAAGCGTAAGGTTTCTACAGTCTTCTTTTCCATAAAACCTGTCTGAACAATATAGTCCAAGATCTCTAAAACCTTTTCAACATTCAAATAAAGCATCTTATCCAATGGAGGATAAAGGAATTTTTCACCTGTATTCTTCTGATAAATGAGCCTAATTGTATTATCT
>JACIWG010000161.1 GCA_014361085.1 Nitrososphaeria archaeon | reverse complement strand
TTTCTGAAGAAATCTGTGTAGGATATTGTGCAACAAATATCATTCTCTCACCAAACTTTCTAAGTTCAGAAACCATCTTCTCTCCAATTGAAGGCGGGTCCTCTGTCCTTCTGGCTGGAACAATAGATCGTGCCTCCTCTACAACTGTCACATGTTCCAGTTTAGATGGGCCTGAAAGGAGTCTGAAATCATATATCATTTTCAAAAGAATTGATGAAAATATTATCCTTGTTTCAAAATCTCTTAAGTGACCTAATTCTATGCAAACGTTTTCTGAAAGTAGTGTCTGCATGGAAAATGTGTTTTCACCATTAAGCAGGTTACCTGCTTGGCCCTGTGTTAGTGGAAGAAGTCTCCTAAGTATGGCTGTCTTTGTTTCATTATCGTACATTGATCTTGCTGGATTCTGTTCAATATAGTCTACAAGGTTAGATAATATTGGTGCTCTAGAAAATGTTTTAGGCTTGTCACCATATAGGCTTACTAACGCGTTTCTGAAGGTGAAAGTCTGGGGGCTTGTGAACCTATACACTTCAGCAAAAATGTCGGTTATAAGTGCAATGTGCTCGTAAATATCCTTTACATTTATTGCGTCCAAAGGATTTAGTACAAAGGAATCATCTTTTCCAGCGCTAATAACATTGCATCCTATGCCTTTAAAAAAGGAGCTATACTCGTTATGCCAGTCAAGAACCATAACCTTTACACCCATTTTAATCAACTGTGCAAGTATAACCTTGCATGTTGTAGATTTACCTGAACCAGTCATTCCGACTACACATAGGTGCTGTAAAATATCTTCTCCCTTTAAATAGAATTTGTGAAGGTAACTGTCTCTTGACATTATACGTCCCAAATATATTCCTTCAGAACCTGACTCATCAAAGTTTGGAATATAAAATTGTGGAATATTTTCTTCACTAGAATGTGTTGGAAGAGATGGAGAATATGCTAGAGTGAATGGAAGCTGAGCTGACTTAACATTTTCACCACCTTCTAGCTCATAACCAGGTACTGTAATAGACTTAATAAAATGTTCAAGTTCTGTACCCTTAACATTTTCGGGTACAAAATTTTCGTATCCAACGCTCAAGGCTGTAGAAAGAATTTTACATCTTTCCTCAATCTGCGCTTTCAACATTTCCATTTTTGACGCCTTGCCATCAATCCATGTTATAGCGTAAATTGACTGCTCAAACATTGGTTCATTTTCTTTTTCCTCACTTTTAATCAATTCCCTTATCCTATTGAATATCGGTTGAGGCCTCGGGGATATTGAGACAAGATAGTGTACTGGTATGCCTGCCTTATGTATTCCTTCAAAAAATCCTATCGCCTTCTTATATGCTACAAGAATTTCGGCTGAAGAAGTTTCATTGTATGCGCTAGAATACATTTTCTTAGGCTTCAAACAGATTATAGAATATAATCTGACTTTATCGTCCTTCTTTACACAAACGTACCTTTTATCTAAAATTTCAGTCAACTTGCTCCTACCATTTCCAAAGGAAGCCGAAGAGGTCCTCTATAGACTTTGAAATAGTTTCCCATAGGCTTGAAGTCATTTGAGAAACCTTGTTCAAGACTGATTCGACTCCGCCCATTACGAGTGTTAAAACAACTAGCGCTACAGAAATTAGTATTGCCTCCTCAACCAACTGGACAGCAAATCTTTTATTCTTCTTCAACTTTAACACCAAAAGAATATTATGATTTTGTATATAATCACCAATATTGTCATGTGAAAGGTTTATGAGGGTAATGGTATTGTGATGTTTGAACCGATAAAGAACGCTATAGCATATAATATGCTGGCATTTATAGCTCTTTTTCCCCCAAAAATTAGGTTTTGAATCAGTGAAGAAAATATGCCTAAAATAAAGGAAAAGTATGATATGCTGGTGTTTATACTAAAGTCTATCCTGTTTTTGAGCGTGAACTCTGTTAGTATAGAAAATAGTGGCGCCATATGTGATAGGAAAGATAGTGTAACACCTAAAATAAAGGTTACAATAACACTCCTGTAATAGAGGACATTTAAGAGGATCATACGTTCTCTCTGATACCTCCTATTTAACAGGATTATGTGAACAGTTTCATCTAAAACTTTTCCTGCAAAAACTGACTTTATCCTGTTAATCTCGGCAACATATTCTGGCAAACGTGTTTTAAAGGGAAGTTTCTCTATAACCTTATTCGCCCCTACACCTCTTATAAGATAAATAAGTCTGTCCCTAAACTTTCTAAACTCACCTTCTTTTAGTACGGTTAGAAGGGTTTGTTCAAGCGATAAGCCGTCCAAAAGCCTTTTAGAAACTTTCTCCAAAAACAGAAGTTCATCAAATTTATAATCTTTCCTTTTTCTAAACATTCCTATTCAGCCACCCTGTGAACGTACAATCCTCTAGCAAGTGTTAGGTAGACTATTGAAAGCAAAAATATTGTTATAGAAAGGATTAGGATCATTGAACCAATTTCTCTAAAATACATTGACACAGAAACTGTCACAACTATTGGTGTGAAAAAGCATAGTGCCATAAGAATCGAAAACTTTGTCTCAATCTTTGAAGTCAAATCCCTGTAAATGTCATATGCTTCCTCGTATGTTCTAAAAAACTCTTTTTTTCTAAGACTTTTTTCTAACAGTAGAGCCTGAAGCCCTTCTCTGAATGTCTGGGAAGGCTGTGAAACTGCGATACTGTTTAATACTTCCTTTAAATTTTCTCCCATAATCCCCAAAATTAGTGCCTTTTTGAACATTTCAGAAACTATTGGATAGTTTGACCTGTATACGTGAAGGCATGCATTATAGAGCGAGGAATATTTTGTAACCAATTTTAAATCCGATAATATTATGTAGCCGAAAAGGGAAATTATGAAATCATGTCTTGAAAACAGTAGGTATGGGAATGTTAAGAGGAGATATTGGCATAGTATAATGATGATTAAAAATAATGTTATTTTTAAAAAATTGTCTGATATTGGAAAATATGTTGAAATGGTGGTCGAAGTTATTAGAGAAAATGTTGTTGTACCTAAAATGTAGTTTCTAAAATTGATTCCAAAATACCTGTAGGCCTTTAAAAGATCATCCTTCGACATCATCTTTTAAAGTCACCCAAGCCCTAGAAATTTCTTTTACAAGGTTTTCAAACTCTGAACTTCTTTCTAAGATTGGTTCAAAAGCTATGCACATTTTCTCATAAAATTTTTTGAGAAAGTTTTCAGAATATGATGTCAAAAGTTTTTTAAAAATG
>JACIWG010000160.1 GCA_014361085.1 Nitrososphaeria archaeon | reverse complement strand
TGCTGTAAGGTTCGCGATTTTCTGTTTTAGCTGCTCAAACATAACCTTCCTTCCTATATGGCATAGGCTATAGTTTTTGATAAATGTTTTTGAAAATCTTTAAATCCAATTATTATGAAATCTTTGAAGATGGACTTAAAAAGTTTTATCCTTAAACCATATAATCTAATTGTTCTCTTTACTAGCATACTTTTCATACTTCTTCCAATTTTAAACATTTCACCACAGTCTGTAATATTTGTTGGTATAGTTAATCTTATAGCCTTATTAATAAATTTAAAATTTAAAAGGTTCGAAATTTTTGCAAAAATCTTTGTCCCAATATTTAACATAATTTTCTTCGCATCACAAATATATAGTATTATACAGTTCTATAATATTGGATTAAACTTAAATGTTATCGTTACAATAATTTCCAGCGTTATTCTCCTAATACTTAATTTTATAATCATTTTTTATGGAAGCTGAGCAAAAACCTTTAATATATAATACAGTTAGTCTTTCATGTTGAGTAGCAGAATAGATCTTGCTTTCAGAAATGTCGAAGAAGTTGTGACAAGAGAGGAGCTTGAAAGTATCGTTAACTATGGTTCAGGTGTAGGATACTATGGTACAGCACCTACGGGCCCATTCCATATAGGCTACCTTGTTCCACTCGGCAAAGTTTCAGACCTTGTTAAGGCTGGCGTGAAGATGAAGATACTTTTGGCTGACATACATGCTTACATGGATGACAGGAAGACGGATTGGAGCATGTTGAAGGTTAGAACAGAATACTATTTTAGGTGCATTAGCCTACTTCTAAAAGATGTTGACATAGAATATCGTGTTGGCTCAGACTTCCAGTTTCAAAAAGAATATTTTGAAAAACTTTACAGGATAAGCGCCCTTATAACCGTCTCTAGAGCCCAACGTGCTGCCTCGATGGTTACAAGGATGAAGGAGCCTAAGGTTTCTGAACTAATCTATCCAATAATGCAGGCCATAGACTGTGACGCGCTCAAGGTTAACATTGCCCTTGGAGGAATCGACCAGAGGCACATTTACATGCTTACAAGAGAATATTTTCCGCTTCTTGGCTTAAATCCGGTTACCTGCATATTTACTCCACTAATACCATCTCTTAGGGGACCTGATGTTAAAATGTCTGCATCGATTCCAGAATCAAATATACAAGTTTATGAGCCTGAAGAAAGTATACGTAAAAAAATTTTAAGAGCATACTGTCCCATGAAGGAAGTTAAGTCTTCTGGACTACAATACACGAACCCAATTGTAGCCATAGCCTCTCTAGCTCTTATCCCTATAATGGGAAGCCTAAGGGTTGAAAGGGATCCTTCTAAAGGTGGTGATATCGTCTACAACGATGCAAGTGCACTTGAAAGGGATTATGTGGAGGGTAAGGTTCATCCGCTCGATTTAAAAAATTCTGTAGCCAATGCTTTAATAGATTTACTTAAACCTGTAAGAGACTATTTCAAGACAAAACATGATTTGATAATTGAAGCATATCCTGAGGAAGTTAAGAAGGGCCTAGTTCCCCTACCATAAAGTGTTGTTAAATGATTCCAATAAATAAGCCTTGTATAGGTGAAGAGGAAAAGAAAGCCGTTTTAAAGGTGTTGGATTCACTTCAGCTTACGGATTCAAGCTTTGAAGGTGGAAAATTTGTCAGAGAATTTGAAAGACTTTTTGCAGAATATGTTGGTGTAAAGCATGCTATAGCAGTAAATTCTGGAACATCTGCGATACTTGCAGCATTAATGGCACTAGATGTTGGTGAAGGCTGTGAAACGCTTGCTCCAGGGTTCACTTTCGCATCTACTGCTACAACAAGTCTTTTTTTGAAGGCCAAAGTTAGGTTTGTTGATATAGACCTTAAAACCTACTGTATTTCAGTTGAGGACCTTCTTAGAAAGGTGTCTGAGAAGGTTAAAGTTATTTTACCCGTACACCTTTACGGCCACCCGGCTAGAATGGATGAAATTGTTGAGGCTGCTGAAAAGTATGGTGTGAATGTTGTTGAAGACTCTGCCCAATCTCTGGGCTCAAAATATAAGGGTAGGATGACTGGAAGTATTGGGCTAATAGGCTGCTTTAGTCTATATGCTACAAAAATTGTAACCTGTGGAGAGGGTGGCATGATTACCACAAACGATGATGGCTTGGCTGAAAGATTAAGGATGATAAGGTCTCATGGACAGTTTAGGGGATACGATTCTAAGATTCTTGGACTTAATCTGAGAATGCCTCAGATCGAGGCTGCGATAGGTATAGAGCAGCTTAGAAAAATAGATGTGTTCATTAAAGCTAGGAGGGAGAATGCAAGATTCTATAATGAAGAATTTAGTAAACTTGAAAATGTAAGGTTGCCTGTAGAGGAAGATTATGCTGAAACAAACTGGAGCATATACACAGTATACGTTAAGAGGAGGAGGAATGAGGTGGTACAGTATATGAGGGAAAATGGTGTTGGTGCGACAGTATATTATCCTATTCCATTAAACAGGCTAGAAGTTTTCCTTAAAGATATACAACCAGAATCTCTTCCAAACTGTGAAGATGCTGCAGAGCATGTCATGTCTCTTCCAGTTTATCCAACTCTTACTGAGGAGGAGAAAAATTATGTTGTTAAAGTTTTTAAGGACGCTATTAGAAAATTTTTATAGTAATCAGTTAGAGGATGGTTGGTATGAGTGAACAGGCTAAAGATGAAGTATACTATGAATGTGTAAGATGTGGTACAGTTGTGTCCTCCAGCGAACTTGCTAAGCTTCTAGAAATAAAGTGCATATGCGGTTACAGGATTCTAAGAAAAAAGAGGCCTCAGGTTGTAAAGGTTATTAAAGCAGTTTAAGAAACACCTATTTTATCCCTAAAGTTATAGGATGTGGCGTGATAGGTTTGGATGCCAGTGTTACAGAAAAGGTTTTCGCTCTAGCTAAGAGAAGAGGTTTCTATTGGCAAGCTTACGAAATATATGGTGGTGTTGGAGGTTTCTACACGCTCGGCCCTCTTGGGGTAAGGCTTAAAGATAATATTATTAGAATTTGGAGGAAAATCTTTTTAGAACCGTACGAGTTTATTGAAATCGAGTCCCCTACTATTGCACCATATGTTGTGTTTGAAGCTTCAGGTCATGTTGGCTCATTTAAGGATGCTATGGCTGAATGTTTAAGGTGCGGGAACAAGTATAGGGCTGACCATCTGCTGGAAGAGAATGGTGTTAAAGTTTCTGAGGCTACAGGATTAGAGTTGCTTGAA
>JACIWG010000159.1 GCA_014361085.1 Nitrososphaeria archaeon | reverse complement strand
TCCTCAAGTAGTTCCCTTTTCTTTCTAATTTCCTTAATCCCATAAACAACCACTCTTTCAAGTGCAAGAGCAGAGACTCTTCTTATAAAGCAATGATTTTTTCCGAACCGTTCATTTACCGTGCAACTGTAATAAAAATACTTTCCACTTTTTGCAGATTTTGGAGTCATAAAGGATTTACAACTTCCACAACGGACTTTTCCTTTTAGGAGATATTGATGATTGTTCTTTTCTATTCTTCCTCTTTCTCTTTGATTTTCCTCAAGTAAAGCCTGAACCTTTTTAAATTTCTTCTTATCAACAATGCCTTCGTGTTCTCCTCTGTAGGCTTTATCTTTATACCTAACCATTCCAACATACAGAGGATTCGTTAATATCGTTCTGATACTCTCCTTTGAAAATAATTTACCCCGACGAGTGCGGAATCCTCTTTTATTTATCTCTTTTGCTACAATCCCAAGGCTTTTCTTTTCAAGGTAAAGATCAAATATTAAATTTACAAGTTCTGTCTCTTTCTTATTTGGAATGAGTTTCTTAGCCTTTCTATCATAATCAAAGCCAATTGGAACAGTTCCACCATACCATTTACCCTTTTTTGTAATTTCAAATTTTCTTTTTTGCTCGGCTCTCTGTTTATTCATTTTACTCTCAAGTTCAGCAAAAACCATTAACTGCTGGACAAGTGCCTCTCCTACAATAGTTGATGTATCGATGTGTTGATTTATAGCAATGAATTTAATTCCATTTTCTTTAAATACCTGCCAGATGTTAAGAAAATCTCTTAAGTTTCTACTTATACGATCAAGGTCTGTAACAAGCACTATGTCAAATTTTCTCAATTTAGCATCCAAAAGAAGTCGCTTTAATTGAGGACGATTTTTGATATTTGTTCCAGATAGGCCTTCTTCCCTGTAGATGGCTACAAGCTGGTAATTGTGGTTTTTGATATAACTCTCAAGCAAATCTTGCTGAGCATCGAGAGAACTTATTTCTTTATTTGCCTGTTCTTCCGTAGAGACTCTTATATAAATTGCACATCTCATTTATTCGCTTCTTCAAATAAAGATAAAATGTTTTGAGAGCTTAGGAATTCTTTTATCCTTCTCTTGGCAAGATTCACGTATACCTCATTTATCTCATATCCAACAAAAAACCTTTTAGCTTTTAAAGCTGCAATTGCTGTTTGTCCACTCCCCATAAATGGATCTAAAATTACTTCACCTTCAAAGGTATAAAGCTGAATACAACGATAGGGAAGTTCTACGGGGAAAGGAGCTGGATGGCCAACTTTTTTGGCTGATTCTGCAGGAAATGTCCAAACACTTTTTGTAAGTTCAAGAAATTCTTCTTTAGTGATTGTGCTTTTTCTCTTTTTGGGATTTTTTCTGGTAAATGTATCTTTAGAGAAGACTAAAATATATTCATGAATATCTCTTAAAGTGGGATTTGCCGCTGATAACCAACTTCCCCACGCAGTCGAGGGACTGGCACTGGAGGCTTTATTCCATATAATTTCTCCTCTCATAAGGAAACCTATTTCTAACATATCCTCAATAATGTAGCAATGCAGTGGTATATAGGGTTTCCTTCCTAAATTGGTTATATTTATACAAACTCTCCCACCAGGTACTAATACACGATAAACCTCTTTCCACACCCGCTTTAAAAATTCTCTATATTCTTTTAAAGTAAGATTTTCATCATATTCCTTACCTACATTATAAGGAGGAGAAGTAACCATAAGATGAACGCTATTATCAGGTAGTTCTTCCATTTTTTCACTGCTTTTACAAAATATTTGGTTTAGGACTTCCTTAGGTATTTCTGATTCTTTGTATTTGACCTTTTTTTCTTTAGGAAGATCTTTATATAAATTACTTGAATAAAAAGGAGTTGAGTCATGGTTAATCCTTCCGGGAGTTCCAAAAGAACTTGTTTTAGTTCCTCTTTTGTATTTTTTATTTTCCATTTTCATTCCTTAATAACTTTAAAAATACTTCTGCTTTTTTCTCATAAGTATGTTCGCGGTTAGCTATTTCTATAATTTTTCCTAATTCCTTCTTGGTCTTCATTCCAGAAAAGAATTCTCGTTCTTCAGAAAGGAGATTAATTAACTCCTGTCTTAGTTCCTCATAAGAACCAAATCTTAAAAAGCCTCTCTTAGGGGTTGTTTTGATATTATTTTTATGAGTGGGATCATCTAAAGGTTGCGGATTGACAGAATAGAAACCTTGAATGATCCCAGTCTTTTTTAAATGATCAACTTTTTCATAATAACTCTCTGTTATCGGGGTATTACCTAAAATAACAATAGGGATTTTAGCTGATTTAAAGCTGGAAACTCGGATGTTTATGCTTTTTCCAATAGCCTTTAACATTGTGTCTGATCTCAATAATCCAGGATTACCTTGATGAGTGGTATAATCTCCTATACTCTTTACCTTTCCAGTAGAAGGATTATACTCCCAATTCCATACTATGGACATTTTTACCTCTATTATCATTAAAATATTCTCAGGTCGTTGATCCTGCTGTTTTGTTTTGCATATAGCTACATCTGCTGGAGATCTTGCTGACAATCCTATATCTTCACAAATCACACTTTGTACCGTAAATGCTCCTGCTTCTTCTGCTATTTCTTCTAAGAGTTCTTTAGTCCATTTTTCTGTAAAACTTCCAATAAAAGCATTTCTACTTTGAAGTGTGGTTTTAGTTCCTTTGTAATTTTTAGGCCAATAAGCTAAATATCTGCCATTCTCGGTCACATAAAAAAGTTGTTCAGGAGTAGCAACTTCTAGTGTTTTTGTAAAAAATTCTTTTTCTACATCCTTATTCCAAAGTTTTGATATATTCATCGTTGTGGTTCTCCTTTTACAGTTAATTTTCTCTGTTCCTCAATCCATCTATCAATATCGGATTTTTTAAATCTCCACTGGTTGGCTATTTTAAAGCCGGGAACTTTACTCTTCTCAAGCATCTTGTAAAGAGTATGCTTGCTTATTTTCAAGTATTTTGCCAACTCCTCAAGAGTTAGGAGTTCTTCCATCTGTTCGTCTCCTTTTGTAAATAATTGTCTATTTTCATATTCAATAGTATATGAATTCTTTCAATAAAAGTCAAGTAGAAGGAATTTTCTTCCCTTAAAGGAGTTTCTGCTCCCGCCCTTGAAAGAGTGATTATTTATGGGATTAAAGAGCTAAGGAAGAAAAAGGACTAATTAAGGAGATGATTGAAAAGGTAAATCGTATTTCAAAAGAGGATATTAAATCCCT
>JACIWG010000158.1 GCA_014361085.1 Nitrososphaeria archaeon | reverse complement strand
TAGGCGTATTCAAAATATTCTATTCAGTTTAAAAAAAGGGATGATACTATTCTATACCCCACTTTTTAGTGACTTTAACTATTAGAAAGATAACGAATGCGACAATAATGAAGGTTATTAGAGCGACTAGAAAGTCACCGACACCGAAAAGTTGGCCTTTCCAGTTAGGGTCAAGAGGATTTCCCTGAGCATCTAATGCTGTAGGCGGTATTGGAATCTTAAATGTTGCAAGGTTCCCTATTCCAGGTAATACGAGACCTATCAATGGCATAAGTAAGTCCTTAACCAGTGCTTGGACAAGGCCGCCTAAATATACACCAATAATGAAGGCTACCGCCATTCCTAGAACCTTGTATTTGGATATAAAGTCCATGAATTCGTTCCAGAGACATTTTGGTGGTGGTGGGGGTGGTGGTGGGGGTTTTGGTTCAAGTAATGCTTTTATCTCCTTCAGCACCTGTAACACTTCATCATCTATTTTTCTAGACATAGACTTTTATATTTATTCTATATTATTTAAACCTTTGGGGAAGAAATGATGTTGAATCCAAGTTTTGAGAATTTCTTGCCAGAAAAATGTCAATAAAAGTATATATCAAGAACGATAATATTATTTATTTTAAAAGGTGAACATTTGTGCGTGCCATCGGTTTAGATTTGTCAGGCTCCAGTAAAAGGGAAAGTGGATTATGCTTAATTCATGGGCTAAATGTTGAAACGTTCACCTTATATTCTGATGAAGAAATCTTGGACAAGATTATTTCATTTAATGCAAGAGTAGTTGCAGTCGATGCACCACTTACTTTACCTAAGGGCAGGAAAAGCTTAGAGGACAAGAGTGGACCGCACTTGAGAGAATGTGATAGAGAACTTTTACGTAGGAAGATAAGATTTTTTCCTCTAACATTAGGGCCTATGAGAAAACTCACTGCACGTGGAATTAGATTAAAAAGGGTTCTTGAGGAGAAAGGTTTCGAGGTTATAGAAGTCTATCCAGGAGGAGCCCAAGATATATGGAAGTTTCCAAGGAAGGGCAAGGATTTGGACGGGTTGAGAAAGAGCCTTAAGAATGTTGGGCTAAAAGGGGAGTTTGGGAAAATGGGCCATGATGAACTTGATGCTGTTACAGCAGCTTTAGTTGGAATAATATACTTGATTGGAGAATGTGAGGAATATGGTGATAGAAGTGAGGGTACTATAATTATGCCTAAAGGTGGGTCGCTGGAGGCGTTAAAAAGATATTTTCAAAACCATTTTCCCGATAAAGGGTCCCAGTTTTTGGACCCTTTATCGGGTGAGCCAAGAACCCAAGAAGGTGTATAGAGCCAAAAATTATGTATATTTAAGTTTTACTAACTTTTTTAAAGTTTATAAACATTCTTTGACAATATTATGAATAAAAAGTTTAAATATGCAAGCTTAATATAATGTTTTCGAGAGCTATGACAAAGGTATTGGTTTTCCATTTCACTGAAAAGGGTAGGCTGCCCAAATTAAGTAAAAAGGAACGGGATGAAATCGTTAAAAAGTTTCATCAGGTTCTAATGGATTATCCTGACGTTAAATTTAATGGAACTTTTGTTGACGAAAACGGTATGGGAATATGTGACTGGGATGCACCGAACGTGGAGGTTGTGAAAGAGGTTATCAAGGAAGCTTTGGGAGCGCCTCCTGTTGACCCCGTTATTGAAGTTAAGAGGGTGCTTTAGCCTTTTTTCACCCCCTCCCTTTTTTTAAGACTATTTCCCATTTTATTCCATCTTCTAAAGTTTCACCTTCAACGATTATCTTTTCCTTTTCAATTTTCAATTCCCTCTTTACACCATTTACTTTAATTTGGGATACTCTACCTATTTCTTCTTTTGGCAGTTCAACTTCTAATTTATAAGTTCCCTTTGCAATCGGATTATACCATCCACTGTATCTGTTTAAAGATTTTTTGAATCCCAAAAGTGGAGATTCTATCGAATATTCTTTCTTTGGTATGCAAGGTTTAATACTAACACCTTCACAAGTGAATTCTATATTAAGGAGTTTCATTAGACTGTAGAGAGGCCACGCGTGAGAGTGCATATTCATTATTGGGAAATCTGTCCAGTTTAGGCCATTAAGCCCATACGGGTTTCTTTCCTTTGAAAGATTTTGATTAAAGTATGTTGCTCCAGGATATTTTGAGTAGATTGAGTTATATGTGTCCGGTCCACTCCATATTCCATACCATATGCTTGGATAGGTTTCCGCATGCACTGCAAGAGTGTTCTTTTTCCATTCGTCCCATGCTGAAGGATTTCCTGTTTTAGCTAGAGCCCATACTAGAGTACCGTTTATAGAGTACCATATGCCCCCATTTGTTGCCACACCTGGGAGAGACTTTGTACTTTTTATACATTCACTTAATAATGTTGCTCCAATTGGAGAAGGTTTTCTGACAAGCTCCTCAATATTTTTGACAAGAACATCAAGCATTTCCTTATCAACAATTTCAGAGATTATTGCCCAAGGTTGAGGTTCAAGCCATAATCGGTCTTCTCCAACCCATCCTAGTTTTTCAGAAAGCCACGCACGCTTAAACCATTTTCCCGTCCACTGTTTTATTGCAGCATTCTTCAAATCTTCTGCAAACTTATTAACATTATTTGATAATTCATGATATCCCATCATAGATAGAATGTTCGCATACTTTTTAAGGACATAAACAGCCATCGCCGAATTTAGTACACTTTCACCTTCACCTCTAACTTCTTCCAAATCCTTTTTTGGAACATATTCGATTACTATTCCATCATTCCAGTCCCCGTTACTTAAACGAAGAAGCCCATGCCTGCCTTTACCTATTTTATTAACAAGGTAACCATAAGCTAATTTGAGTAGACTGAAGACAGTTTCTTCCTTCTGAATACCGTTAAAGGTAGGATACATTCTAATCTTTTCATTTAGGAAGCCTGTATCCTTGGTAGCCAGTATGTATTCGGATGCAGCCCAAAGGAGCCACAGCTGTAGGTCGCTAGGTTTAAAAATTGATGGCATAATTGCACCACATCCTGTGATCGCATAAGGTATTTCTCCTGCAGGCTGAATCTCTTTCAAGGTATAGCGTATTATTTCTTTTGCGACTATTGGATCTGTGAAGATAAATGGTAGCATATGCTGTAATGGGTCTCTTGCTGCACCCTGGAAGCCTACAATATATTGGTATATGCTTCCCTGAGAAAGTATGTGTTCTTTAAAGAAGGTGTCAAATGTTAGGTTGCTTCTAAGATAGTAGTTATGCCATA
>JACIWG010000016.1 GCA_014361085.1 Nitrososphaeria archaeon | reverse complement strand
AAATTAAGGAATTGAATAAAGATTATGGTAGAACAGTTGTTCTGGTTGAACAGAATGTTAAAAGAGCGCTTGAAGAAAGTGATACAGCATATCTTCTAGTTTCTGGTAGAGTAAACTATTTTGGCCCATCAAAGGAGCTTATGGCAAATGAAAAGTTCGGTAAACTCTTTCTAGGACTCTAGCTTCAGAACCTTCCTTAAGTAATCTCTTATTTTAGGAGACCTTTCAGGCAATATACCTTCAGGCCTGAAAACTAGCGTAACCATAAGCATTATCGCCAAAAGTATTGGCTCAAACCAGACTACATTAAATGGAAGGAACCAGAAATAGTGTTTTCCAACAATCATAATTCTCCTCATTATGACAAGACTAAATGTTCCTAGAAAGACACCAATATTGTTTCCAGTACCCCCAATTATCATCATAAGCCAAGGCCAAAACGAAAAGTCTACACGCGTGTACCCTCCAACTACAACAGCGCCCATCAGGAAAGCGTGAAGTACACCAGCTAAACCTAGTATCGTGAAAGAGAATGCTAAAGTTTTCCTCTTCACACCATTAACATCCTTTCCCACAGATTCTGCCGTCAACTCATTTTCCCTTATACTCTTAAGAAGCCTACCTAGAGGAGACTCACATAACCTATGATAAAGTAATGCAATTAAAATTGTGCTTATTATAGTGAAAGAGGCCATCCCATAATAGGAGTATCCTCCAAGCCACCAGAATGGGTTAACTATTGTTATCCCCATAACGCCACCGGCAAGCCAGTCCGTCTGCATACCAATAACCCTAAGACTTTCACCAGCACAGAGCATAAAAAGTGCAAGATAATCTGCTGGAAGCTTAAGTGCTGGATAGGAGCTTAAAAAGCCGATAATATAGCATACTATTGCAACTGCGGCCAAGGTCAAGGTCAAAAGCGCTATAGATGTTACAGGATCGGATGAAAGTTTTGATCTAAGAATACTTAGCACAAGAGCATTATTTGCTGAAAAGTCAAGTTTTGGGTCAAGCCCATATATTACCATTGCAAGTCTACCGGGCAGGTAAGCAGTAATTATAGCGCCAACAATTATAGGAAAATAGAGGCCAAGATTGAATATGCCAGTGTAACCTTGCTGAAAGTTCAAAGATAATGTTATGATAGCATATATGCAGAAGAATGCGATAATATCCATTATCAAGTCAATCAAGAACATCAACCTCTCCTAAGCTTCTCTATCAAGCCAGCTATACCAGATGGCATTTCAACGAGAGCAAATGCTGCAATAACCATTGATGTGACAGCCCTATATGCCCAAATCCATGGAAAATATAGTGACAGAAAGTATGTGACAACCACTTCCGAGAAGGCGATAATGAAGCCTCCTAGAAGACTTCCATAAATGCTTCTAAGCCCGCCGATAACACATGCAGCGAATATGCTGATAAACATTCTGGCACCAACCCATGGGTCCATTGCAAACCATATCGGGTAAAGTGAGCCGCTTAAGCCAGCTGTACCTCCAACAAAAAACCAGGCTATAGAAAGAATTCTTTCAGTATTTATTCCATGAACTGAGGCTAAGTTAAAGTTTTCCATTACAGCCCTCATTGCAACACCAAACTTTGTCTTAACAAGCATTAGAGTAAAGAATGCTACAAGGCCGACAGAAGTTAGTCCAGAAATGAATAGTACAGCTGGAAAAGAAAAGATTTCAAAGTCAAATTCGGAGAGAGAGAATGAGCCAGCATATAGTTTGAAAACGTATGCAAGATAGTCAGCGTAAATGTTCATGCTAGCATATATTATTAGGTCAAACACAATCGTTGCCATCATTAGGCCTACGATAGATGTGCCCCTATTTCGAAGGAATGCGACAAACTTGTATAGCATAAAACTTATTGCACCACCTAAAAGGAAACCGAAGGGCATTGCAACATAAGGTGATAGATTCATGAGAGAGAAAGTTAATGTAAGGTATGTTGATGCGAATGCAATAGTAGCATATGCAAGGTTCGGGACACTCAATGTAATATACTGTAGAGTGAAACCCATTGCTAGAAGACTTAGTATAAAAGAGTAGACTAAGGCTGTTAGGAGGATAGGTGAGGGCACCATCTTATATCACGCCAAATAAACGTCATAGAGTTCTCTTCTTTCAACAATTTCTGAAGGAGTCCCTGATGCAATAAGATTTCCCTTAGAAAGCACATACACGTAGTCAACGTATTTCATTACAATATCAAGCCTATGTTCAACTATCAAAAAACTTGTACCAAACTCGTTCCTAATGTTAATAATATGTGATAGAATACTGTTGGCTAAAACAGGGTTTACACCACCTATCGGCTCATCAAGCAACATCATTTTAGGATTCAACATCAAAAGTCTACCAAGCTCCAGAAGCTTAAGCTGGCCGCCGCTAAGTTCACCAGCTAAGGTGTCAACCTTATCCTCTAAACCAACAGTCTTTAAAACCTTAAACATCTTGTCCACAGACTCCTTTTCAGAAGCTCTCCATCTACTCCTATTTAAGGAGGAAACAAAGTTTTCTCCAGGATTATCTTGACCGCATACGAGCAAGTTTTCTGCAACCGTCATCTTCTTAAATGGTGCAGGAACCTGGAAGCTTCTAACGAGACCCAATTTAACAATATCGTGCACATGCATTTCAGTTATGTCCTTTCCATCAAACAAAATCTGGCCTTCATCAGGCCAATATACTCCTGAAATACAGTTGATTAGAGTAGTTTTCCCGCTACCATTTGGTCCTATAAGCAATGCTATAGTCTTTTCTGGAACGGTTAAAGAAATATTTTGGAGGGCGTAGAAGCTACCGAAACGCTTTGAAACATTTTTTACTGTTAGTAATGGCCTTTTTTCAAGTTCAAGATTTTGTCCAGCTGATAGAGTCTGTGACACCATCGTAGAACCCTATGGTCTTCCACTTTATATTACCATCCTCTTTTACAACCTGATAAAGGTTGTATGTAGGATACTTTCTATCTCCAGCCTCGTTTAATGCAGTCCAGCCTCCGACACCAAAGTAACTGTCAGCCACCTTCGGAAGAACTTTGGCTATCGCTTCACCATCATATGATTCTGCTAAGAGAGTTGATAGTGCTGCAATCCAGAGACAATCGTAAATGTTTACTGCTGTAAAGTATGGCTCATATCCAGCCTTGTTCTTGTATCTGGTAGCAAAGTCAACATATTTTGGTGAAACAGCTGGTCCGAAGGCGTAGGCAGTGAACCTAACTTGTACACAGATGTCTCCAGCATACTCTATGTATCCTGATGCACCACCACTATCGGAGTCAAATACACGTAACTTTAGTAGGTCAGGATATTTTGCTAAGCTTGTGAGCATTGGAATAATGGGCCCATATGTTCCCAAAAGGAAAAGGCCTATCTGGTCAACTGAATATTTCTTCAGAGCATCTTTAACTTTGGCGTCGATTGTTGAAAATTCACCAATATACTCCTTCTTCTCAGGGTCGACTCCTAGGGATTCTATAATTTCAATACCACTCTCACGCCATTTTGGCTCACATTCTTTCCAAAGTCCTTCAGCATACGCTTCCTTAGCATACACTACTGCAACAGCCTTCAAGCCTAGGTCAACAGTCATCCTCCTTATGGCAAGAGCCTGCCTAGTATCGTCAGGCTGAAGCCTGAAAAGGAAGTCACCTGGTAACGAGAGTGATGGAGACGATGAACTTTGACTTAATAGAACAACTTTTCTTTCAGTACATAATGGTAGTACAGCCTTACAATGTGAACTCCATTCTGATCCAACAATAATTTTGACACCCTGCCCAATTAGAGCCTGAGCCCTTTCAACAGCCTTTGTAGCTGATTCTTCAGCATTTTCTTCAAGAAACTTGAAACTGACATCGAGACCCAGTTCCTTACAGAAGTTGTTTATGTCCTCTTGAGCCATTTCTATAGCAGGAGCTTCAGGCCCAACTTCTATGGGAGCAGCATGTAATATTCCTATGGGAATTTCTCCAGACAAACTTGGCCTACCAACCTTTGGAGCTGACGCCTGTCCAGCAAAGTAGCCTACAACACCTCCAACAGCAAGTCCCGCAACAGTACCAGCGGCAACTTTAACAAAATCACGCCTCTTAACTTCACTCATAAATTTTCACTGCCCCCTTAGTTTAATATAATGGTATAAAAATGTTTTGAAAAAACTATACAATTGTGTATATTATAAAATTAAGTTGTTTTAGAAATTTTATAATTTATAAAAAGATTTTGCTAGAGCAAAAAGATTATCCACTGGCAGATCTTTTTCAACAGAAGCGAAGGAGCCGAAAACGTTTTTTACGTCAGTAATATCCTTTAACCCTGAACCTGTAACTACTATCACAACCTTTTCACTTAAGTCTATCAAACCCTTTCCAACAAGCTTCTTTAAGCCAGCTACAGATGCAGCGGCACCTGGTTCTGGAAAGACACCCTCCATTTTACTCAACAAAGCGACAGCATCCAGAATCTCTTCATCAGTAACGTCTATGAAGGTTCCATCACATTCTCTTACAGCCTTAAGGACTTCATTCTTTTCTGATGGACTTGAAACTTTAAGAGACTTTGCTATGGTCTGAGGATTTTCTATTTTTGGCACATAATTTAGGTTCTCTTTTATTGCTTTAACGTATGGTGCTGAACCTGAAGCCTGTACACCAATTATCCTTGGTAAATTTGTAACCTTTTTCATCGTAAACAATTCTTTTGCAGCCTTCCAGGTTCCAAGCACGTGCCCTCCACCTCCAGTTGGCAGGATTATCGTGTCCGGTAATGTATAGTTCATCTGCTCAAAAATTTCTAAGAGTGTAGTCTTCCAGCCTTCGAGAGTAAATGGCTTAAGATCCCAGCTTGCTGAGACGATATCCTTTTTCTTAGAAAGTTCTATCGACAACCTTCTACAGTCATCAAATATACCTTTAACCTTAACAACTTTCCCACCGTATGCTGCAATCATAACCATCTTCTCTTCAGGAGTATCTTCTGGTACAAGAACAATACATTTTAGACCAGATAGCGTGCATGCTCTAGCTGTAGCGGATGCAAAGTTCCCGCTTGATGCAACACCTACAAAATTGTATCCAAGGGCTTTTGCAGCCGAAACACCTACAATGGCACCCCTATCCTTGAAAGAACCGGAAGGATTTCTTGTTTCATCCTTTATGTAAAGATTTTTTAGACCAAGAAGGCTGCCCAAATTTTTTGAATGAAAAAGTGGAGTGCCTCCTACGGTCAAGTCAACTATTTCTTCAAACTCTAGAGGGAGTATTGGAATATATCTTAGTATTGGATGAGAATACTCCTTTAATGGAAAATTTTGTGGCAGTCTATCGTATCCTATGTGGAAAAGTGCTGAAGGGTAACCGCATACCTTGCAGTCTAACCTGAAATCTTTAACATCCTTTCTGTATCCACATGATGGACATTCTAGGAAGATATAGTCCTTCAAATAAGACTACCTTTTTCTAAAACCAAGCTTATAGAGTGTACCTTCTAATGCTATAGCAGTCCTTCTAACAAAATCTTTGTTTGCAGTATAGCCCATGTGGCCAACTCTTATTATCTTTTCAGAAAGCTCATCCATTCCGCCAGCAACCAGTATAGAATAGTCTTCTCTCATAACCTGTCTAATCTGTTTTCCAGTTAAGACTTCAGGAACCTTAAACGCGGTTACAGTTGGTGAAGCAAGCTCTTCTTCAGGAAAGAGTTCAAGGCCGATTTCTTTACCTAGCAACCTCATTTCTTCAGCTGCCTCAATATGTTTCCTAAACCTGTTCTCTAAACCTTCATCGAGAATTATTTTAAGAGCCTCATTTAACACTAGTATCAGGTGTGTTGGAGGTATAACTGGAAAACTTCTTCTACCACGTATAAGTAGTCCACCCCTCTCCTTCTTCACCCACATCAGCTTCCATCTGAGAAGGTCTAGGGTGAAACTTTTTATCACATTTCTTTTAAGAACCTTTTCCCAAGCCCTTTGACTAACACTTACAATTGATACGCCAGGTAAACCACCTAAAGCCTTTTGAGCCCCAGTAATACAGACGTCAATATTCCATTTGTCAACTGGAACATTGGCGCCACCCATCGATGAAATAGTGTCAACCATGAAAATTTTATCAAACTTCTTGGACATTTCACCCAATTCTTCAACATCTTTACTGTATATGGCTGCTGTAGAAGTTTCATTGTGAACCATGGCAATGGCTGCAATTTTCTTATCCTCTTCTAAAATCCTTTTAACTTCATCCATGTTAATGCGGCCGCCTTTAGGAAAAGACAATGGAACAACGTCAGCACCGTGAACTTTCAATATTTCAATGAACCAGTTACCGAATGTTCCTGTCGTTATAGCCAAAACTCTTTCATTCCTTTCCACAAATGATAGTGCTGCAGATTCTATACCGGTTCGACCTGACCCCGGCAACATTATAATGTCATTTTCTGTCTGAAAAACCTTTCTAAGAAGCTCTTCTGTCTCATCATACAATGATATGAATTCTTGATCATAGTGGTAGATTGAGGGTCTAATCATTGCCTTTATAACTCTTGGGTCGACTTCAGTTGGACCCGGAGTCATTAAAAGTAGTTTTTCACTCATATGCGCTGGGTTCAATAATTGCTATTTATACATTTTTAAAATTTAAGAGACTAAACTCTGTAAAGTTGGAGATTAGCAAATATGTCCTTAAGCCTAATATATGAGGCTCTGTAAAGATTATAAAGTTCTTCATAAACTTTCTCAAGCTCCTTGTCAGGAGATTCTTTTCCAACAGACTTTACTATAACTTCTTTCGCCTGATTAAAGTCTTTAAAGTATCCAAGAGTTTTAAGTAAAAGCATCGAATTACCTAAGGCTGCACAGTCTAACGGATTCTCTAGAAGTAGGCCGTCAAATTTAAGATTTGATGCAATCATCTTTCTTAAAAGTGTGTTCTGGGCTCCTCCACCACAGAATGCAAGATATCTAATGTCTAAACCCATTTCTTTAACATACACTTCATAATTTTCTCTTAGGGCGAAACTTATTCCCTCCAACATAGCCCTATACATGTGCTCTATACCATGGTTCCTATCCAAACCTATAAACGCAGCCCTAGCCAAGGGATCAAGCAGAGGACATCTTTCTCCAATAATATATGGAAGATAAAGTAGTCCACCAGAGCCTGGCGGAATTTTAGCACATCTTCTGTTCAAGATTTCTATAACGTTTGAGGCATGCCCTAAACTACTGTCTTTAACAAATCTTTCCAGGAACCAGCCTATAGAGTATCCGGATAATGTTGTCGCTGAAGAATACCACTGACTTTTTAGCACATGACATCTTACTGGAACCCTAAATTTTTTGTCAAGCTTCAATTCTTCCAAGGTTAAATCAACTTCTGGCGCAGTACCAAGGTAAATGTCTCCTGTAGAATCTGATATTGCTCCAGCACCATATAGGGTTGCAGCACAATCTCCTGCGCCAACAGTTACGGGCACACACTTAATTTCAAGCATTTCTGCAATATCTTTTTTTAGCATACCAGCAATTTCCGTTGACTCCCTAACCTCAACCATCTTATCTGATTCGATACCCGTTTCTTCCAGAACTTCCCAAATCCATTCCTTCTTTCTAATATCATATGCCATAGTTGCAGAAGCGTCACTGTAGTCTGTAAATGGCTCATTTGCTTCTACAAGATTTTCTACAACAAAGTCCTTGTGAAAAACAAACTTTTTTGTCCTTTCATAGACTTTAGGCATATTCTTTTTAAACCACATCATCTTCAACAATGTTGGAACAGGAGTTAATGGGTTACCTGTCCTCTGATAAAGGTAGGCTTCACCAAACCTTTCTCCAACAAATTTAGCCTCATTTAAGGCCCTCATGTCAGAGTACATTGGAACCCTTTCAATAGATGGAATACCCCATCCTTTGACTGGAACCAGAGTTCCAACTGTAGCGTCAACGCATAATCCTACAATATCTCTTCTAAAATTTCTATTCTTACAAAGAATTTTAAGACATTTTAGGGAAGCATTAACCCATTCAAACGGATTCTGTTCGACAACATTACCTGGTCCAAAATAAGTTTCATAGTCAACTTTTACAGTCGAAATTATTTTACCATCTGAACTTATCATGTAACCCTTGCATCCGCTTGTTCCTAGGTCAAGAGATAAGACTATCAATTGGTATAGTATTCTAGAAGGAGTATTATATATTTTGCTCAAAAATGACAAATTTTAAAAAATTTATATAATGTGAGAAATATGAAAGATAAGATGGTAATGAACAGAACATTGTATATACCTGGACCAAGTGAAGTTGAGCATGAAACATTGCTTGAGCTTTCGAAACCTGTTATAGCACACTATGGCCCAGAATGGCACAAACTATATAATGAGACATGCGAGCTTGCAAAAAAGATATTTAATACAAAAGAATATGTCACACTTCTGCCTCTTCCAGGCAGTGTATGTATTGAAATGTCAGCATTCAATCTTATAGAGAAGGAAGGGGAAAAGTTTGTTGCAGTAACAAATGGATTCTTTGGAGACAGCTTGGTAGAAATCCTGTCAGCTCATGGAGCAAACGTTTTAAAAGTTGAGAGCGAGTGGGGGAAGCAAGTTGATATTGTATGTTTAGAAAAGGTTCTTGACGAAAACCCTGATGCTAAGGCAGTATACTTGGTGCATAATGAAACATCGACAGGCGTCTTAAATAATTTGAAGGAAGTGGCTAAGGCTGTTAAGGAAAGAGATAAGATATTTGTTGTCGATGCAATATCATCCTTCGGCGGTATAGAATTGGATTTTGATAGACTTGGCATAGACTTTGCAGTAGGATATGCTAGCAAGTGCTTGAGTGGAATAAATGGAGTCTGCCCTGTTGCTATAAGCAGAAGGTTTATTGAGGAAGTTAGAGGGCGAAGGGTTCCAGTTAAAAGCCACTACTTTAACCTACTAAAGTATATGAGACTTTCAGAAGAGTGGGCGAAAATTGGGCACCCTCATCCAACATCAATGCCAACATCTGTTGTTAGAGCATTCAATTATGTAGCTAAAAAGGCTGTTGAGGAGGGGCTTGAGAAAAGGTATAGGAGACATTATGAAATTGCTAAAGCATATCGTCAGGCTTTAAGAGCTCTTGGACTATCAATACTGCCAAAGGAGGAGGATTCTTCACCGACTGTTACAACATTTATTGTTCCAAGCCCAGTAAACAAGAAGATTGCTTCAGCATTATATAATGAGTTCGGTTACATGGTTAGTGGAGGCTTAGGAAGGCTGGAGGAAACAACTTTAAGAATAGGACACATGGGAAACACTGCAAGACCACATTTTATGCTAAAGCTTGTTAGTGCACTAGAAAATGTTTTAAAAAAATTTAATGTGATAGACGGGAGCTTGAATGTTACTGAAGAATTGAACAGAATATATGAGGGTGTCAAAAATTATGCTGACCAGCCATGACAGAGGATTCTGTAAAGGGTAAGGTTTTTATTTACATTTTTTGAAGGTAGGACTCGTCCTGATGTGTGAATGTCCGCCCAACCTAAAAAACCATTGAATGTGCTTCAAAAAATGCTTGACAAAGAAGTTTTCGTTAGACTCAAGAGCAATGTAGAATATCATGGTAAAATGGTGAACGTGGACGTTTACATGAACATGATTTTAGATGATACAAAGGAATTCTATAATGGCCAGCAGACTGCAAGCTATGGTACAGTAATAATACGGGGAAACAATGTGCTCTTCGTTGGATTAAAGAATAGTGCAAACATTTAAGGATGATGATCATGGAAGCAAAACCATTCATTCATACTGAAGTACTTTCAGGAAAACCTGTGGCAAAACAGGAAGTTGAAATTGTAGAAAGAAAAGGTTTAGGCCACCCTGACACACTAATAGATGGAATATGTGAGTCAGTTTCACTTGCACTATGCGACTACTACGAGAAAAGGTTTGGAAGAATATTACATCATAACGTGGACAAGGGGCTACTAGTAGGAGGGGAGTCTAGGCCAAAATTTGGTGGAGGCAAGGTTATAAAACCTATACAGATTATAGTGGCAGGAAGAGCTGTATCAAGATACAATTTTGAGGGGACAAAATATGAGATACCGGTTGAAGTTATAGCTAAAAGGGCTGCTAAAGAGTACATAAAAAAGACGATAAGGAACCTTGATGTAGAAGAGCATGTAAGGTTAAGTTTCAAGATCAGAAACCCTTCAAGTGACTTAACATATCTTTCAGAAAAGGGTATAGCAAACGATACTTCAATTGGAGTAGGTTTTGCACCATTAACTGAAACAGAAAAGGTTGCCTTGGGTATAGAAAATTTCTTGAACGCTCCAGAAACAAAGAAAGCTTATCCTGAAATCGGTGAAGATATTAAGGTTATGGCTATGAGGAGAAGAAATGATCTTGACGTTACAGTAGCGATGGCAATGGTTGACAAGTACATTCCTGACAAAGACCATTACATTAGTGTAGTTCAAGAAGTTAAAGAAAAGCTATTAAGCAGATTCTCGTCAGCCAACCTAAACCTTTCAATAAAAATAAATAGTGCAGACGACTATGAAAACAACAGCTTCTACTTGACTGTCACTGGAACATCCGCTGAATCAGGTGATGACGGAAACACTGGAAGAGGAAACCGTGTAACAGGACTGATTACTCCCATGAGAATGTATTCGATGGAGGCTACAGCTGGAAAGAATCCTACAATACATACGGGGAAAATATATAATGCGCTTGCCCAACTTACAGCCCAAAAGATTGTTGAAAAAGTTAGCGGCATTGATGAAGTGTATGTGAGGATCTTGAGTAGAATCGGAAGCCCTCTTACGGAGCCTACAATAGCAAGTGTAGCCTTAAGACTTCAAGAGAATACTTCATACAATAATGTTAAAGGAGAGATTGAAAACATAGTTTTGGAGGAGCTTTCTAATGTCCGAAACATAACAACAATAATTAGGGAGAGAAGGATTCCATTATTCTAAAATCTAGTGTATGGTAAAGTAATATACTTTAACGCTTTCTCGAAAGAATATTGGACTTTAAACCTTTTGCCAAAGAATTTCAGAATATTGTTAATGTCTCTTGTGATGAGATATTGGCTGTTTGGAGAGCCTACTTCAACAGCCTGAGGCCAGTCTATCACATAATACGATTTCCCATCATACATTATATTATATTCGCTCAAATCACCATTCACAATACCAGCCTTTACATAGGCTTTCTTTAAAGTTCTAAAGATTTCTTTCAAACCATTTAATGGGTCTTCGAGAAAACGAACCCTATTTAACATGACGCCTTCGATCTTCTCCATCAGAATAGCATGCCTTTCTCTTGCAAAAATTTTTGGGACTAAACCTCCAACAGAATATACTTTAGATAGAGCCCAAGCTTCCCTTTTTGCAGCATTAATGCAGGCCTTAAGCCAGACATTACTTTCTTCAGCAGACATAATCTTCCTTTTTCTACGAACATTTCTAAAGCTTGTGCGCCCTATTCTGTAAAATTTTAGGACATACATTTTACCCCTATCATCTAGGACATCGAATACGTCAGCCTCCTTACCTATACCGACATTACCTCCAAAAGAAGATATGTATCCTGCTTGAACAAGGGCATTTAATGCAATAGCATCAAGCCCACTTGAAACAAGATAGTATCCTGACTCACCTTTAGCGATCAAACCCATGCCCCTAAGCCTACCAAGCCTATAAGCAACTTCATCCTCATGTAATCCAGTAACCTTTTCAATATAGTCTGCCTTAACCTGCTCAAAATA
Organism: Nitrososphaeria archaeon; assembly: GCA_014361085.1. Taxonomy (GTDB): domain Archaea; phylum Thermoproteota; class Nitrososphaeria; order JACIWG01; family JACIWG01; genus JACIWG01. The sequence goes on along the minus strand of JACIWG010000016.1, from coordinate 5,030 downwards.
GTCTAGAGCACGCTCTAGAGCGTGGAGAACCCTATAATCTCTAGGCTCAAGTGCTCGAACAAGATTTGCTGCAACCTCTGCCGTAGACATTCTTAATAAAGTTTGTAGAGTTTATGTAAAAAGGTTTCGGATAAATTTAAATTTGAAACTGAAGAAAACTTTTAAGATGAAGGCTAAAAGTGTTGCATTCCTAAGCGTTATGATACCTTTAGTTTCTGTTATGACAGTAGTGGTGAGAATACCTATACCTGCAACACAAGGATACTTTAACTTTGGAGATGCGATGGTAATTCTTACTGGCATGATATTCGGCCCATATTTAGGGTTCTTGGCTGGTGGAACAGGCTCAGCCTTAGCAGATATAATTTCAGGATACCCACATTATATGCTGATAACTTTTTTGGCTAAAGGTGGAGAAGGTTTTATCGTTGGCATACTATTCAGAAAGTTTTACCGGCATTCTAGGACATTAGGATATCTTTCTGCACCAGTTGGAGGAACCTTCATGATAATATCATACTTTCTTTTTGAACTCTACTTTTTTGGAATTACAGCAGCCCTTATAGAGTTACCATGGAACATACTACAATGTGTTCTAGGCTCAATTGTAGCTTACACGGTTCACTTGATACTTCAACCTACGCTCTCGAAGATACTTCAATAGACCTTCTCCTTCTCATCATGCTTGCTTCAATGAATCCTTTAAATATTGGGTCAGGCTTTCCAGGCCTGCTGACAAACTCGGGATGAAACTGTGAAGCCATATAGAATGGGTGGTCAGGCAATTCTATAATTTCAACCCTCTTCATGTCTTCACTAAATCCTGAGAAAACCATTCCAGCAGCCTGTAATTCAGCCCAATATCTTGGATTAACTTCATACCTGTGCCTATGTCTTTCCCTTATAACATTTCTTCCATAGAGCTTGTACGCTAATGTACCCTCCTTTAAAATAATATTATGTCCTCCAAGCCTCATTGTACCACCAAGCTTGTCAACATTCTTCTGTTCAGGAAGAAGGTCTATAACAGGATAAGGTGTGTTGGGGTCAATTTCTGTAGAATGAGCGCCTTCATAACCTAAAACGTATCTTGCAAAAGATACTATAGCAAGCTGTAGACCGAAACATAGTCCAAGATATGGTAAACCCTTTATTCTCGCATAGTTTGCAGCCAAAATCTTTCCCTCAACACCCCTGCTGCCGAAGCCTCCTGGAACAATCACACCATCAAACTTTTCAAGTTCAGAAAGTTTTTCAGAGCCTTTTTCAAGCTCTTCAGACTCGATCCAGAAGATTTTCACTTTACACTTCAGTGAGCCACCGGCATGATATAGTGCATGGTTAACGCTAACGTAGCTGTCTGCAAGCTCAGCATACTTTCCAACCATCGCAATATGAACCTCCTCCTTTGATTCAACTATGTCCCTAACAATATTATTCCATTCGGTTAAGTCCACATTTTTAACTGGCATTTTTAGCTGCTCAAATATTATCTTTGAAACACCCTGCTCTTCTAGAACCTGTGGCACAAGATAAGGTGACTTAAGGTCAGGGCTTGAGAGAACATTTTCCTTTGGAACATTCGTGAAAAGAGAAATCTTTTCCCTGTTAGCTTCTGTCAAACGCTTCTTAGATCTTACGATGATTATGTCAGGTTGTATACCTATTCTTCTAAGCTCTTGAACACTATGCTGTGTTGGCTTAGTCTTTAGCTCACCAACCTCCTCTATTATTGGAGCCAGGGTAACGTGTACGAAAAGAGTGTTATCCTTACCCTCCTCAAACCTCATCTGCCTCAAGGCTTCAAGGAAAGGTAGGGCTTCAATGTCGCCGACAGTTCCACCTGATTCAACGATCATAACTTCAGCTGAATCTTTTCTTGCAGCATACCTTATTAGGCTCTTAATTTCGTCAGTAATATGTGGTATTATCTGAACACATTTACCCAAATACTTTCCCTCCCTCTCCCTCTGTAGAACGTTAAGGTAGACTTGGCCAGTTGTAATATTATTTGCCCTTGAAAGGTTCATGTCCAAGAAACGCTCATATGTTCCAATATCCATGTCTGTTTCAGCACCATCATCACATACGAAGACTTCACCGTGAACGAGAGGGTTCATTGTTCCAGCGTCAACGTTAAGGTAAGGGTCCATTTTCATCAAAGAAACCTTTATCCCAGAAGACTGTAGAATCTTTCCAATAGAGCCTGCAATAACACCCTTACCTATCCCACTTATCACACCACCGGTTACAAAAATGTATTTGGGCATAAAAAGTAATCCAAACAAGGATATAAATAATTATCGCAGGACTAAAGTTCAATCAATTCTTTAGTAAAGGCTGTTAAACATATTGCACTATCGCCAACGTAAACAGTATCTTCGATGCGTACACCAAATTTGCCTGGAAAATATAATCCAGGCTCAACTGTTACAACATTACCTCTTTCAAGCAGCTCACACTGGTTCACGGAAATGGTTGGAGGTTCATGAACTTCAAGGCCTACACCGTGGCCAGTTCCGTGGACAAAGTATTCTTGGAAACCCTTTTCAGCAATAACCTTTCGGCAGACTGAGTCAACATCACAAGCTCTAGCCCCAGCTTTTACAGCCTTTAACCCCTCTTCCTGAGCACATAATACCGTCTCATAAGCGTCCCTAAAATCGTTTGAAGCAGAACCTAGAATAAAAGTTCTAGTTTCATCAGAAACGTAACCCTTGTATCTGAAGAAGAAGTCAAGTTTAACCACATCACCACGTCTAAGTCTCCTATCACAAACTTGTGCATGGGGAAACGAAGAGTTTGGGCCTGATGCGACTATTATTGGTGTAAAGTCCGTGTTAACATAGGGGGTGTCGAGACCCAAATATACTGCTTCACCAATAACTTTAGAAGCTATTTCCCTTTCACTAACACCTTCTCTGATAACCTTTGTCGAAAACTCGTAGAGTCTGTCAATAAGTTTTGAAGCTTCCCTCAGCAGGCTAACCTCATCCTCATCCTTAACTCTTCTCATGCTATAGAATATTTTTGGGTTAACCTTCAAAGTAACTTCCAAACTTTTTTCTAAACCCTCTTTCAACGTGAAAGGGATTTCGTCAGCAAGTAGACATCCTTTAACATATTCTTTAAGCTTAGAGGAAACAGGCACCCCTAAAGCTGGTGTTATAACTTCAGTCTCAAAAGAATTTTCTTGAGCTCTAAACCTTTCAAGTAGGCCGGTAAAAAGTTTTGCACCATCACGACTTAATAGTAGATAACCTCCACCCCAGAAGCCTGTAAAATAGTATATGTTTTCTACGTTGGAGACAAGGACCTGGTTTAATCCAAGCTCTTCAGCCTTTAAAAGAACCTTTTCCCTTCTTTTGAGAAAAGATGAGCTCATATACTTCAAGGTTCCATTTTAGACTAATTTAACCTTATCCTATAAAAATCATCTTCTAACATATTTGCCTTTAATCGGAATTCTTGTACCACATTTTGGGCAAACATTTTCTTCTGTAAGACGATAATCTAAAACATTATGTGCTGACCTAACAATAACCTTTTCACCACAGTTATGACAGTATGTATGATTAAACTTATGTCCTAGAACATTACCTACATAAGGATACCATATGCCAGCCCTTCTCGCAAACACGTAGGCCATTTCGAGAACTTCAACTTTTGTTGGAGGGTTAGTAAACTTGTAGGCTGGAAAGTATCGGGTGAAATGTAATGGAGTATCTGGACCAGCTTCCTTCACATGCTTTTCAACAATCCACCTAATACATTCTTCACTATCATTAACACCAGTAACTATTAGGTTAACTACCTCGACATGAACGCCAAGCCTTTTAGCTTCACGAATGTTTCTCCACACTATTTCAACATCAAGGCCTCCAAGATATCTTCTGTATGTGTCAACGTCACCTTTAACATCAACCTTAAGCCCATCTAAGCCACAATTTTTCAAAAAATGCAGTGCCTCAAGTGTAAAATAACCATTGCTTACATAGCAACAGTATAGTCCATGCTGGGACGCTCTACTAAAAACATCTCCAGCCCACTCCGTCAAAAGAGTTGGCTCTTGAAAACTTGCACAGACACCGAGGTCACCATATTTTAGGGCAATTTCAACAACTTTTCCAGCATCAAGATAATATGCCTTTTCAGGTGAAGGTAATGTTCTTGAAAGGTGAAAGTTTTGGCACCATGGACATATAAAGTTACATGACCAAGTTGAAAATGTTAGAGCTGTTGAATTAGGCCAATAGTGATAGAATGGTTTAATTTCTATAGGCCTACTCTCTAATGCACTAATGTCACCATATACTAGCGTGTAAAGTTTTCCACCAACATTCACCCTTGTACCGCAAAAGCCTCTACACCCTTCATCAATAACACATCTTCTTTCACACAACGAACATTTAACCCTACCATTCCCTAGCTTTTCATAAAAGACTGATTCTCTTACAGAAGGGTAGTTTAGAAGACTTGACGCCATCATTAAACCTACTTTATATTAGGAAAACATCTTAAATAAAATTTATACAATCCAGTTATTCAGCATCTGATATTGGAAGTTCTATAGTGAATGTTGTTCCAACACCTTCTACACTATAAAAAGTTATTTGTCCACCTAAGAATTCTATAAGCCTCTTACATACGGCAAGACCTAGACCCATACCTTTAGCCTTTGTAGTAAAAAGAGGTTCAAAGATTTTGTCTTGAAGCTCTTTAGGAATCCCTTTACCAGTGTCCGTGACCATTAAAACAATCTTTTCACCCTCTTTCTTGCAGCCAATAGTTAGTCTTCCACCCTCCGGCATAGCCTGGACAGCATTAACTACAACGTTTGAGACAACTCTTCTCAAGATTATTGGGTCAGAATTTATCTTTAAACCTTCATCACATAATATTTCAGTCCTTATATACGATGGAATAGGTGTATAGGAGACTATGTCTCTTATAAATTGTTGTAAGTCTATTTCTGCTTTAATTACCTTAAGTGTAGTGCCATAATAGTATAAGTCTGAAACAATCTTATC
>JACIWG010000157.1:307-3311 GCA_014361085.1 Nitrososphaeria archaeon | reverse complement strand
TTAAACTTCCTAAGTTTTCGGATATTTTGAAGCCTATCGTGTTTACTATTCCATTGTCTATGCAGTAGACTTTTTTTGGCGCTATAATGCTTTCTTTTAGTTTTGGCGAATACTTTTCTATCAAGAAAATTAGGTACGCGTTCGATAGGTAGAGAGTGTAATCTTTTACTGTATGCACACTCTTTAGGTTTAAAATGTTTTTGAGTCTGTTGAAGGATATTTCTTGTGCACAGTTTGAAATATAGTATCTTGACAGGTCTTTTAATGCGCTCTTAAATTTTATATTATATCTCTGTACCACATCCCTTTCAACAATATCCTTGTAGTTTTCTGATAGAAAGTATCGTCCAACCTTATATGCTAACGGGAAACCTCCAATTTTAATGTATTCTATAAGAAAACTTTTTGTTCTCGCCACATCTCTTGTCAAGTAGATATTTGGCCTGAAACCGTTATATGCCAGATATTCTCTGAAACTGAATGGAAAGAGTTCGAAGCTGATGTGTCTTCCTGTTAGGAATGTGGAGAACTCTTTACTCATTAGTCTAGCATTGCTTCCTGTAACAATTATCTTCTTAGTTGGCAGTATCCTTGACACAAACCTTTCCCATCCACTCACATACTGGATTTCATCCAAGACTATAAACTCGACTTCCCCCTTAAGTGACATTATAGCCTCTAAAACAGTATTCAACTCCTCCTGCCTAAGCTGTAGCCTCTCATCTTCAAAGTTAACGTAGGCTGCTTTCCCTTTTTGCGTCAACAAGAATGCTAGAATCGATTTCCCACATCTTCTCACACCAGTAATTACATTTGCTACATCCTCGCATACTTTACCACATTTGCTACATCCTCGCATACTTTACCTATATTCAGTTCTCTTTCTATAATCTTTTCTTTTCTAACCTTATCTTTTAATTCCTCCTCCTTATCCACTATAGCCGATTTTATTGCCTCAATATTTGCCATATGTTTGCGTCTGTAATGCAAACTTTTTAATAAAGTTTGCGTTGATAATTAAAACTTATATGTTTCCTTATATGATCTACTTGTAAGACTATTGTAGGCTAATAGCATTTTCTTTTAAAGTTTTAAACTTGAGAAATGGAATATGTGTTGGTGACTTGTTTTGAGGATAGGATTATTTATTTTGATTCTGGTGGAAGGCATTAATAAAGAGGAAACTATTAGGGCTTACTAAAAAAGGGGGTTGAGAAGAGGAGGAAGATTCATGAGATAGTCTGTAAACCAAGATGATTTAATAATATTTTTTATGTATGCTGGCTACGCTCTTGTTTCATCAACAGTTCCTTTGCACTTTTTAATGCTATAGGGTACGCTATATATGTTGCCGTCAACGCTACAGCTCCACTTAGGAACAGGGCTAGATAGAAATAGTATTCTGGAATATGAAATTGTAGTATTGGCTTTATTGCATATGGCAATAGTGGTGCCACTATAGCCAACTCCACTATAATGGCTGCGATAAAGTTGATTATGCTCCATTCTGGTCTAATCATTCTAGGTCTCGGCTTCTCTCTAAAATCTGCACCCTTTATCCCGGAAACCAGTCCAATCATCGATAAAGCTATAATTGAAAAGATTGACTCCAGCAGGCCTACGAACAAAACTTTAGTGGACGGTATTCCAAAAACTATAGCAGCAAGTGCACAAACCAATGCTACAATTACACTAAATATTATTGTAAAGGAATATTTTGCTTTAACAAAACTTTTTGCAGAAACTGGTGATGCACGAATATACCAGAAGCCTCCACCTTCTGAACCTACGATAAGGCTGCCAATCATCATTGCCATAAAGGCTCCTGGAACCAATGTCATGTAAATCCATAAAAATTGCAGCATAGTAGGTATTGGTGTTTCTTCTCTAACTATAGTAATAAGGGGCATAATTATTATTATCACCGGCATTGCAAAAATGTACATTAACTCAAGTCTCCGAGTAATTGCTTTGAAGTCTTTTCTCAAAATTGCTGCCTCAATGGGTAGGAAGCCTAACCTTTCAAGTAAACCTGCTTTCGGAACATAAACTCCCTTCGAAACCTTAAGGGAAGGTATTTCATATAAACCGAATTTTGAGTTCAAATATACAGAAGCGAGGAAAAGAAGGTAAATGAAAGCGATTGAGAAAATGAGGTATGCTACAGTTTCAACAGGCATGCCTGACACGTGTGCTGAGAGAGCTGCACCCGGCCAAAGGTATGGTATAAACCAGAGCATCCTCTGACCACTAGCAACCCATTCGAGAAGGATTTGGGGTGAAACATTATAGTATAGTGAAAAGTATATTGTGTAAAAGATTATGAATGATATGATTGATGCTATAAGCCTTATCCAGACAGCTGCTCTACCAGCCGCCCTATTTATTGCACCATAAATTCTTGCCTGCAGAACCTTTAGTGCCTCAGTTGTTATGCTTGCCATAATTAGGCTGGCCAAGAGTGAGAAAATGGTGAGGGTGGCTAGTGGAAGCATGTTTAAGAATGTTGAGACAACAATTATGAATGATATGATTGATGCTGTTATGTATAGTGGTGGTCCAATAATGTTTGCTATAATTGAAGCAAGAGTATGCTCCTCCCATGTTATGGGAAGCCAGTAGAGTGGTTCAAATGTAACCTTTACACCGATTCTCTGATACTGGCTCATTTGAGTAAATATGAGTGCATAAAGGAGTGTTATTGTTGGAATAGTTATCAAAATGTTTACCATGTATCCTGTAATCGTCTGCTTGAAAAACATGTCTGAGGTTAATGTATAAAGGTTCCCTAGAGTCCAGCCTAAAAATATTCCCAAGCCTATTGAAATAATGTACCAAACAATTTTTAGAAAACTGTTTTCTCTAAAACGCCTAAACTTTAAACCCCTAACTACCCTAGACGCTTTCACTTGAACACCTACTAGTCTGAATACGTTCCTCCAGTTCACTTAATCAACGCCTCAACTATGGGCCTAACATCTTCTGTTCCAGTAAGTTTGAGAAA
>JACIWG010000157.1:0-297 GCA_014361085.1 Nitrososphaeria archaeon | reverse complement strand
CTCTAACCCAGACCCAGGCATCTTCGCCATCTGCCTTAACTCCTCCATCGTACCTAAAGCCAGAAGCCTTCCCCTATACATTATACCTATCCTATCACACATGGCCTGAGCTATTTCAAGAATATGGGTTGACATGATTGTTGTAACACCCTGAGATGAAAGTTCACGTAATAGGTCTTTAATTATTCTAGCTGACTTAGGATCAAGCCCACTTAACGGCTCGTCCAAGAGTAAAAGTTCAGGCTTATGCATTAAAGCAGATATGATAACAATCTTCTGCTTCATACCCTCAGAATA
>JACIWG010000156.1 GCA_014361085.1 Nitrososphaeria archaeon | reverse complement strand
AAAAACTAAATATGATGTAATATATGTTGTCAACGTAGTTGAAGCTGCAAAAGAGAGGCTCAATGCTAGAAGAAAGTTGACAAAATTTTTTGTGAAAATCAAGTTCATGGAAAAATCTGGTCTTTTACGGTCTATTTTTGTATCTATACTTTTTGCTCTACTCAAAAGGATTGCCCAAGTAAGTATTGGTGGGATCCATATCAGGTAAGCTAAACGCCAGTCTCCGTAGATTAAGATTATTGGAAGTAGGAAGAGGCCAGTTGCGGAACCAAGGCTTCCCAAAGCATTATGGACACCCAGCATTCCATTCAACTTCTTTCCATCTAAGAACCTACTTATTGTGGATAGGCCAGAATTGTGATAAAGTGGTGACGCAATATTAATGAATGTGATTCCCAAGAAAAGTGAAAGTACATCTCTACTAATATATACGAGAATGCCGCCAAGTGCTTGAGAAAACATTCCTAAGATAAGTAAAGGTTTTGCTCCAAACTTATCTATAAGGGCTCCTGATACTAAACTTGTTATGAGGCTAAAGATACGTGGTCCTGTAACGACAACTGAAACTTCAAAGATTGAAAGATTAAAATTTTTTATGAAAAGTGGCATGAGTGAAATGTGTATAAACAAGTAAACTTCAATAAGCATATGTGATATATTCATTAACCAGACTGGATTGACTTTATCCAGTGATACCTCAAATCCCGGCAAGATGTCTTAACCTTCCAATTTAATATGATATAAAGTTATGTTCTAAAAAATTTTGTTGAAATTAAAATATGAAATGTTTAGAGAAAGATTTAAAAACATTATATCTTTTACATATAATTGACATAAAGGTAAATGGATGCAAAAATAGGAAACCTTCTAACGATAGAAACCGAATATTCGAAGATGAAGGCTGCCAAGCTAATAGAAGATATTGTTATTGACTCCCTTTTTCTACAGCTTCCAGTAGAGTGGCAGAACCTTATAGATGAAATAGTTGTGGGCCGAAGGCCTATTAAAAAACTTCTAGATCATGCTATAGAATCGGGCATGGTAAGGGTTCCAGAAGACTCACATTTAATAAAAGAGTATCGTCCTCTTTTTGAAATATTACCAAACTTGTACCGTAGGGGGGTAAAGGTGTACTGTTGTCAGGATAAGATTGTGCATGATACAGTAACAGAGATTCTTGATGAAATACTTTTATTAACCATTAGAGCCAGACTAGGAAAAATTGAGCCTCGAAAATGGAGAGCATTATTAGAAGAGGAGGCAAGAATTGAGCTCGAACTTGCTGAAAAATGCATCATGTATATTCTTACTAAGGCTAAAAATAAGAATTTGGGTATAGACCTTTCAAGGGAAGTGTTAGAAAGTCTGAAGGTCAAAGGATTCTTCATTTACGAGATTACATTAGATTCTCCCTCTAAACCTCTAGATCTTCTAAAATTTAAGATAAAACAGAGTTTGCTTAAGGGTAAAGAAGTTTCGGATGAAGAAATAATACATTATGTTAAAGAGCATGTTCAATTTACAGAACTTATTATGAGATATGGATTTGATGACGCCTACAGGATTTGGACTGGATCAAAGAAATGTTAGAAGGATCACTAATGTTGCTTCTTTTTTGATCTTATAGAAAAGTAGATGAAACCAACACCTATTAAAGCTGTGACAAATGATATTGGGTAAAAATTTTCAGGCAAAGAATATACCCTCTCAAGTAGGTACACAGAAAGCATGACGTATGAAAAATTATTTTTTTCAGACAGTAAAACAATATAATATGTTCCATTCTCTTTAACTTCATATGTGAATGTACCATTTTTTGAGGCCGAAATAAAGAATAGTGGTGTTCCTTTACCAGTCTTAGATAGGCTACTAAAACCTTTTTCATCAAAACACACTAACGATACTGGGCTGCCAGATATCACTGTATAGTTTCCTCCAACTATAGAATTTTCGTTTGCTTGGAAAGAAAGATGATATGATGTACCAGTTATATTAACGAGTGAGGATTCAATAACATTTTTCGAGTAGCTTATACCCGCTAAGTTTAGTTTTTGTAAATTTTCTATAATTAAAGATTCAGGCAAAAGTAGAAAGGATGAACCTATTAAGAAAAATATTATTCCTATCAAAAACAGTTTTTTCCTCATACCTCATAGGTTAGATATGTTAGGTTATTAAATTATAATCCCTGGCCTGAACTCAGATATTCTAGTAGTATAAGTGCATATATTTTTGCACAATCAAACAGCTGATCTACTTGAACATATTCGTCTACTGTATGTGCGACCTTAATATCTCCGGCTCCAAGTATTATTGACGGAATTCCTGCCTCAACAAGGTGAGACATTTCCGTTGTCGCTTGAAAACCTTTTACAAGACTCCTTTTTCTCAAAACTTTTTCTACACACGAATTCGCTAAATTAACGAATGGATTGTTTATAGGAGTTTCAGCTGGATTATGTGAATGGTAAAGTTTAAGTTCAAACTTTAGATCGGGGTCCTCAGAAGCTAGTCTTGATAAGATTTGATAAAATTCTTTCTCAACATTTTCCACACTGTCCCCAGGTAATAGTCTTCTGTCTATTGTTATTTCACAAAAGTCTGGTACAATATTATCTTTTATTCCACCAACTATAGTGCCAACATTTAATGTAGGTTTTCCAAGTAAAAAGTGTTCTTTAGAGGATACTGAATAGGTTTTTGCTAACTTTTCTAGTTCGTTCAAAACTTTAGCCATCTTATATATTGCGTTAATTCCCTCTTCAGGTGTGCTTGCATGAGTTGATTTTCCCAATGTTTTAAGTTTCCATCTAGCGACACCCTTATGTGCTACATTTACCTCGTGACAACTTGGTTCGCCGACTATAGCTGCGTCTACACGGTAACCTTTTTTTAGAAAAATTTTTGTTCCAAGTGCAGAGATCTCTTCATCAGATGTTAGGAGAATGCATACATTACCATCCAGTTTTATTCCGGAATCCATTATTGTTTCAAGAGCATGTATGAATGCTGCGATGGAACCTTTCATGTCAGCTGCTCCTCTACCATATATTTTGTCATCTTTTAGAGTGCCACTAAATGGGTCAAAAGTCCAGAGTGAAATGTTTCCAACAGGGACTGTGTCAAGATGTCCGTCAAAGAGGAAATTTTTACCTTTATCTTTAACCTTGTATTCTGCAAAAAGGTTAGGTCTATCTGGTAAAAAATCAAGTAATTTAGTATTCAACCCTAAACTTCTTAAATGTTCCTCCAAATATTGGGCAAGCTCTTTTTCCTTCCCAGGCGGGTTTTGTGTATCAAATTGTACAAACTTTTTTGTCAGC
>JACIWG010000155.1 GCA_014361085.1 Nitrososphaeria archaeon | reverse complement strand
ATCCGAAAACTTAGGAAGTTTAATGGAAAACCTAACAGCAGTAGAACTTCAGAGAATAAAAAGCTATTGGTTCAAAGAATGGGAAATCTACTACTGGAGAAACTCGCAACATGATGAAGTAGACTTCGTTATAAAAGAGGGGCAGCAGGTAAAAAAGTTAATACAAGTAACATACGCTTCAGGCAAAGATGAAGTAGAAAAAAGGGAAATAAGATCGTTAATAAAGGCTTCAGAACTACTAGAATGCAAGAACTTTCAAGTGATAACCTGGGACTATGAAGAAAAGATAAAAGTTGATGAAAAGGAGATCCAGTTCACACCATTATGGAAATGGCTTCTAACCAAAAAATTGTAAATGCATAAAAACACATCACCCATATATTCTGTGAATGAATATGAGGTATCATGTTCTAGGAAGAACTGGATTACATGTTTCTGAGTTAGGTATTGGAGGACACGAGTACAGGAGATGGCTAAACCCAAACCATTTTAACATCGAAAGAGATGACAAAGAATTTTATAACACGCAGGAAGAGAGGAACACTCTCATCAAAAAGGCTTTAGATGCTGGAATAAACTACTTTGATACAACTCTTAAGGAGGAAGTTGAATCGCTTGGTCTAGCTTTAAAGAAGTGGGATAAAAGAAAAGATGCTATAGTAGCGATAATGGCAATATTCCCATTCAAAAAACTAAAGGATTCTCCGAAAAGCAGGTGGAGAGACATAATATTGGATGAGATAGAAGCTAGATTAAAGCTCCTTTACACAGATTATGCGGACATATTTAACGTTCACATGCCAGAAGACAACTATACAAGAGAATATTTCACATTTGTTATAGAATTGTTGAATGAGTTAAAGGGTATGGGAAAGATTAGGGCAATAGGAGCTTCAACACATGAACCAGCATTCTTAGCCGAACTCATAAGAAAATATGACTGCTTCGACACTGTAATGGTAGGATACAACTATTTTATGAAAGATGCGAAAGACATACTTTTTCCCATATGCAAGGCACATAATGTAGGTGTAGTTGTAATGAAGCCTATATCTTGGCCATACTATGGAATCCCAATCTCCTACTTCCAAGAAAACAGAAATATACAATACAATTATACACCGGCGCAGGCGAGCATAAAATGGATACTGGACACACAAGAAGTCTCAACTGTTGTTCCAAGCGTAAACAGCATACAAGAACTTGAAGAAAACATAAACACCTTCTCCATAAAAGAACCATTAGATGAAAACATATTAGTGGAATGTTTAAAAACCGCATTAAGCGAAAAGGGAAAAGAAATACTCAAAAGACTTGCACAACACCCATACAAGGACATCAGTGGATACGCGAAAAAAGCATTAGATGGGTGGAAAGTAATCTAACAAAGTAAACATAAAAATCATATAAAAAATTTTTTAATAAAAAGGTATGAGCTAAAGACTTACTGCTCCAAAAATAAAAAAGGAAAAAGAAAAATATTCTTTTACACTATCTCAAACTCCACCTTCACCGGAATAGGTTCCCTAAAAATGTACAGAACAGGACAATTCGCTTCAGTACGCCTCCAAGCAGCTTCAACCAAACCCCTACTAGCGTCAGCAGAAAGCTTAGCCCTAACAGTAACCTCACTCAACCTAGGAGAATCAGCAGGCTTCTCAGCCTCAACCACAACCTCAACACCCTTAACAGGAACACTACTCTTCTTACAAACGTCAGCGAAAATGGTTACAGCACAGTCAGCTAAAGCCATAACAGCAAGCTCAAGAGCAGTAGGACCACTATCATTTCCACCAGAGGCAACAGGAAGATCACAGACAACACTATGCGAACGAGAGTCGTCGACAACAGAACGAACATTCTCAACCCACTTAGCAGTAGCCCTATACTTAGGCAAAAACCTCACCCAAAACAAACAATCAAACAAGATTATATTAAAGCTTTACTAAAATAGAAAAGTTATGGCATTATTGAAATATGTATGAGAAGCCAAATTATAATATATACAACCGTACAGATCATACCAGACAAAACACCAGCTAAAACAACAATCCTATACCGCCTCTTATAAACAAAAGGAAAAATTGGTAAAGTGAAAAGGTATAAAAATGGATAGACTTGAAGATTAGAAAGCATACCAAGCCAACGCTTAAATGACAAAAACCAAATTATCTGGACTAAAGAAAATCAAAAATATAGAAAACACAACCACCAAAAATGAGACAAGAGTAAAAAGACAGAATCTTAAAAGAACACCCTTCCACATAAGAACACCATACTAAAAACAAATATTTAACATTTTAATAATTTTTGAGTTCGATGATCTAAGTGGCTTCACCTACTAAGATCTTTTCTGAATCATATCGTTTTGATCTTATAATTCTAACCTAACTTGCAATTCACGATAAATTGATAGAGTTTTTCTAACTTTTCTTTAGCCTCCCTAATATTGCCAACAAAACTTTTTTTTATAATATAATGATACAGTTTGGGATTTTCTTTCCTTAATTTCATAAAATATTCTATTCTATTGAATATTTTATTATATGCGTTTATGTATTTCATGTGTTGGCTAATATAGTATTCTTTTGATGCCACACCATAAATTAGTTTCGACACCACATCCATAAATTCTTCCTCACTCATTTGCTCAAATTTTTCTATAGCAAGTTCATGTTCTATAATCTGACCTTCAACATACCCTTTTATTTTTTCTAAATCATATCCACCTTGGTCTATACAATGTAAAAGTAGAAGATTCTGCTGTTTTACATCAACTGTCTTATGAAAATTTTCTGTTCTTTTCTTTGCTTTTTCAAGGAGAATTTTCCTTTGATCTTTTACCAATCCTAAATTTTGTAGATTACCCTCTATACCCTGTTGCTTTCCATCATTAATCCAATAAAATAATTGTTTAGAAGGTATTGCACCAATTTTTCTATTACTGTACTCTTCTAATTGTTTTTTGAGAATATACTTTGATGTATTATCATCTTCGTTTATAGGTCTGATCCTAATATGCTTATCCTTGCAGAATTTTGTAACCCTCTTTTTTGACATCAATAGATAAAATATAGGGTTGCTTTTATAGGCCAATGTAATACAAAGTATATTTTGCAAATGTTATAAGTTAATGTATTAACGTTTTGCTCCAAAAATAGCTTTAGCCCTATACTTAGAAAGTCTTCAAGGATACCAGCTTCCTCAAAGTGCTACTCCCTAATATACTTGGAATAAAATTCACATTATAGAATTCCATTTAACTTTAAAAAATAAAAATGACTAACTAAATATAATTATAGTAACGTTGCATTTATAAATTTACTCTATTTTAGCAGACATTA
>JACIWG010000154.1 GCA_014361085.1 Nitrososphaeria archaeon | reverse complement strand
AAAGGTTGTCCAAACATAACTAGAAGGAAAAGGTTATGAAATTCTTAGAAAAATTGTAGAGAAGAAGAGGTTGACGATAAAGGAAGGCTTACCTGAGTCTATCCGACATTGGATTGCAACACAGACTTCTCTCGAAGATGACCCGCTATTTAAGGTTAAGCCAGTTAAAACTGGAGTTAAAACAGATTCATCAAATCTTGATAGTGCACTTTATGGTGAACTTTCTTAATGAAGATATTCTTAGATACATCGGCCTTAGTAGCATACTATAATGCTGATGACAGATATCATAATGAAGTCTTTGAAATTATGGAGAAAATAAAAAGAGGGGGGTTATTCCATTAACTCGCTTCTACATTACAGACTATACATTGAATGAAACCTTAACCTTTATTGAATGTGTTATTGGCGCACATGAGCTTGCTATTAAGGTGGGTGAAGCCCTGTAGACATCTACCTTCACAACAATTGTCAGAATAGATGAAGCCTTCAATGACGCATGTGACGTGTTTAAGAAAAGCAAAGGTTATAGCTTAACAGACTGTACATCTTTTACTATCATTAAAAAATATGGTGTGACTCATGCTTTTACATTCGATAGGCATTTTTCGAGAAGTTGGTTTTATGTCTATTCCATAATTGGAAAATTAATGGGCTAATTCTTGAACTTTAATCTAGCATGATATCCTAGAACCAAAAAAACTCTTCACGTTTTTACTAGAAATTTACAACCTCCCATTTTAAATAATGTAACAATGTATTAAGAACTTAAGTCTTCCAGCCTACAAGTTACTTCTTATACCATTAACTCATTTAAAATATTTTAAGTGCATTGTATATCATTTTAGACACATACTTTGGCAAAGACATTTTTAGAAAAAAGTCGGAGAACATCTAATCACTTCAGCTTGCCTTCAAGCGCATTCTTTCGCAAAAGAATAGGTTTATGTTATATAGGACAATTTCTTAGAGAATCCTTCTTGTAAACTAGTTCACCAATATTAATTCTTCAAAAATTTTCTAGCATTCTTCTCCAGCAAATCCTTTAGCCCATCTTGGGCTAAGAAAATTTAATAATAGTACACAACTGCTTAAATAATTGTCTACTTAATCGTATTCTGATGATAGGCGATACTATTGAAGTACTAAAAGCCCTTTCTATATTTATAGCTGATACTAGAAAATGTTTGTCCGAAAAACGTTTGCCCGAAAAATATTCACCTTTGCTTGAAGACCTTAATTCAAAGCTTCAAGGTGCCGCTAAAGCTGTTGACAAGATTTTTGATGTCGTGAACAAGTTTTATAACATAAATTCTTTAAACTCTTTTCAAAAGGCTTCCTCAGCATTCGAGATCCTAAAATTTGAAGATGAAATTATTTCCTTACTTAACTCTCTTTCTTCTATAAAAATAAGATTACAGATTATCCTGAATGAGGCTTTAAAGGAGCCTCTTGAAAAGGTTGACTTTCTAGAAAGAATAGCATTGATAGAAGAAGCTCTAAAATACTTTTCTAAAGAAAAGTTAAGCGAACAAATTTCTATACAAATAAAATCCGCGATCGAAGGAATACTCTCTGATACTTCATTAGAAGATATTGATATTCAAAAAATAATGCAGCAGTCAACAAGAATCAAACCAGATTTCTCTTACAAGGTAAGGTTTGTTTCAGAATATCCTAGCCTTTCAGCGCTAATTTTAAAAAATTTGAAAAACTAGAAGGTAACAGTTATCTTATTTTATATGAAGTTCTTTTAACAAAGCCTTCGTTAAAGTCGTCTGAACTTTCCTTGTCTCAACAAGTTTCTGATGCATGAAAGCAAAAGCTCCTCTACCAAAAATTGATATCAAATAAACATATTGTAATGATGCCCCTATACCAAATATTGGTGTTGCAAGAGAGTAAAGGCCTCCTCCAATTATGGAACCAGCAAAATAGGATACGCCAGCCATAAGATTATATAACGAAGTATAGAATCCCCTCTGTCCACTCGGTGTTGTATCAAAGAGGTATGCGAGTACCGCCGTATCTGTTAAAGCTGAAAATATGCTTCCCAAAAAGCTCGCCAAATATATGTATGTCATGTTGGGTGAAAAAGCATATGATAAGGGAAATATTATAAGACCGAATCTTGCAAGTACAAGCATCGGAACCCTACCAACTTGGTCAAAGATTCTTCTGAACATGTTTTGGGCAAAAATGTATCCTATCATAGAAAAAAATTGTACAAGTCCAAACTCAAGTACGCCAGCATTATGGACTTTAGCTAAAGTAAGTCCCGCAAGAGGCCACATAAGTGACATAAAAAAACCGTACATTAATGTAAGAAGTAGAAACGTTGAGAATGTTCTATTACCTTTAAGAATTTTTAGCAAATCCTTTATCGGGTTCAATGTTTCCCTAACAACCTTAACTTTTGGTTCATGAATAAAATGTGTTGAAACGATTGCAAGGATGCCGAAAAAGAGTGATGAAAGGAATATAAACTGATATCCAATTTTGCTATTACCAAAGTACATGTAAACGAAGAATGAAGTGAATGTGGTTGAAATAAGGTTTCCAACACCATTAAGTAGATTCAATTTAGCCATCGTCGACGCACGATTTTCTATTGTAGTCATTTCACCTACAAGTGAAAGATATGCTGGCGTAATCATAGCATTAGCTATAGACTGTATTGAAAGAAGAAGGACATACTGTTTGGGCACTGAAACAAAAAGTATTGGAATAAATATTGAAAAATATACTATACTACCTAGGTATAGAATGAGTTTTCTTTTACCAAACCTGTCTACAAGTCTTCCAAAGGGTAACTGAAAAACGTTTGGTATGACGTTAATTGCCGCCTGTAAAAGTCCAAGCTCCAGTGGGTCTGCACCCAAGTATATTGCATACAAGGTCAGAAAGGGGCCTGACATTCCGGCTGCTAAAGCAAAAAGGGCTGCCCTAAAATAAATTGGACGATAATAGGATATGCTCATAATCTATCACAGTATATTTCAAGCTATTTTTTCAATTCTAAAACATGTGATTCAAGAACAATGCATAAAAATCTTCCCTCAAATACGGGGTTCTCATCTTTCAAAACCTGTACTTTAACAAAATATCTGTTTTTCACACGCCTATAAACTCTTGCTTTAGCAACCAAAGTGTCTCCAACTTTAACAGGGGAGACGAACTTTACATACGCCTTATATAATACAACATTTGGGTGATTAACTGCAACCATCGCAGCATAATCTGCTAGAGAAAATGTGAAACCGCCGTGAACAAGCCCTTTCTCATCAACCTTCATAAAATCTTGTGTTTTTAGGACTACAATAGACCTTCTTCCATTTATAAGGTCAA
>JACIWG010000153.1 GCA_014361085.1 Nitrososphaeria archaeon | reverse complement strand
AAAGTTTAAAACTGCAACTATAAACTCTATCCAAGTCTGATAATTTTTATAGGGTGTGAAGAGTGCAGTTGATGGTAACCTTCCTGACTCTAATATCGTGTTTATTATTCCAGCACTATAGAGTGCAAAATAAAGGAATATGATCAAGAATAAAATATTGTTCTTAATTAAATCCAACTTTAGAGTTTTCCAGAGTCTTAATTTTATATTTAATAAAGTACTATGTAACACTTTTATTTTTCGTTTAAGTGTCATATATCCAATCTCTTTATTTTTTTACTTATTAAGTATTTAGCTACCTCCTTTACCCATTTGCCACATTCTGAATTCACTATAAGTTTCATTAAATACTCTTCCCAACAGAGTTCATCATAAGCGTCTCTCCAGTATTCGTAATTTTTGACTATATTATAATATGCTTTGGCGTGATAATCGCAAAGTGATTTTTTTCCTTGTCGTTTACAAATTTCGCAATTTTTTTCTTCCATTCCTTTACTTCACCTTTGAAGGACATTCAGGATTTATGCAAAATTTCCAAAAAATTTTTCCATTACGTAATTGTAAGAGGGGCCAGCCGCATTTGTCACATGTTTTTCCCGTATTCTGTAGAGTTCCCTTTTGTGGCAAAGGTGCAATAAAATTGCATCCATTTCTATAATTTGTGCATCCAACAAATCTTTTACCAGTTTTCCTATTGTAAATAATAATTAAAGACCCATCTTTACATTTCTGGCATACTCCTAACGTTTTATTTTCTAGCGCTGTTTCTTGTATTGCATTTTTTAATTCTAAACCGATTTTCTCGAGATTATATGATAATTCATTAATTGCTTGCCAAGTGAGATAAAATGTCTGTTCTAAAATTTTTTCAGGCTCCTCTTTACCTAATTCAATTTTTTCTAAAAAATTTTCCATTTCTCTTGTTAGATAAGTTGAAATTATCTTTTCCGAATATCTTGATAGTGTTTCTATTACTTGAAATCCTAACTTTGTAGGTTTCATACTTTCACCAACTATATATTTCCTTTTGTATAATGTCTCTATAATTTCAGCTCTAGTAGATTTGGTTCCTAAATTTTCTTCCTCCATTTTTTCTAGAAGACTTCCTTTGTTATACCTTGGTGGTCGTTTTTCAAATTTTTCTTCTACTGTTACTGTTCTAAATAGAACTCCGTCTCCCTTATCTAGAGCTGGTATCTCAGTTTCTTCTGTATCAAAATATTCCTTATAAAACTTTATCCAGCCTAAGTTTATATACCGTCTACCATTTATTTTCCATAAATGGTTTTCCCTTACGCAGATTAAAATTTGTAGTCTCTCTACTATTGCATTTTCCGCAAAGATAGCAAAAAATCTTCTTACAATAAGGTCAAAAAGTTTTTTCTGTCGTTCATTTAATTTCTCTATACCTTCTATTTCACCTGTAGGATAAATACAAGGATGTGCTGGGTCGTCTTTATCTCCTTCGTGTAGTCTTAATTTTGTTGATAAAAGTGTTTTTGCTTCAGATTGATATTCTTTAAGTTTTCCTAATTCTTTAATTATCTTAAGGTAGTCGATTGACTTTGGCAGTTTCTGACTATTTGTTCTAGGATATGATATAAATGCTTGTAAGTAGAGTTGTTCAGCTATGTTTAACGTAAGACTTGGTGAAAATCCAAATAATCTATAAGCCTCCTTTTGTAAATCTCCGGTATTAAATGGTGTTGGCGTTTTTAACTCAACTTTTGTCTTTTTTACTTCATTTACTATCCCAATTTCTCCCTCGTTTTCCTTTTTTATCATTAAAGCCTCTCTTTCTTTTGTTATTCTATCCTTAAAATAAAAGGCATAAGCTTTAACTTTATCATATTCAATAAGTGCTTTTAATGTCCAATATGGTCTAGTAACAAAAGATTGTATCTCTATTTCACGGTCAACAATAAACCTTAAGGTTGGTCCTTGTACACGCCCTATACTAAGAGCTCCCCCTCCATATTGAGTATACTGTAAAGAAGATATCAGAATTCTAGATAAATTAATACCCCAAAGGTAGTCAACAATGTGTCTTGTAATTCCAGCCTTTACTAATCCCTCATCAATTTTGTTCTTTAAATTATTAAATGCATCCCTAAGTTCATCCTTTGTTAATGTAGAAAATTTTGCTCTTAATATATCTTGAAAATTAACTTTACACGCGTACTTTAATATGTTAAACCCTATTGTGCTTCCTTCAACATCATAATCACATGCATTTATAAATTCTGTTGCATTTTTAGCCATCTCTTCAATGACCTTTATTCGTTCGATTACATGTGTTTTATTTTTATCAATATTATTTAAAGGAAGCCACATAAGATCAAATACTGGATAAACTTTCCTATCTTTACGAAAATTTCCTAAACTATAAAGGTGGCCAAGAGCTGAACAGACAACAAACTTTTTTTCATTATTGGTTACAAAATAAAATTGTATTCCTCTGTTTTCAAATACCTCAATATTATTACCTAAGGCTTCAGCTATCCTTTTTGCAGCATCAGCTTTTTCACAGATTACTAATGCATAATTTTTAAGTATAATCTTTTGTCCATCCAAATTATCTTTCCCTCTTTAAAATGTTTATTTAGCTTTTTATCTCATGCATATTGAGTTAAATTTGATAGAATTTGTATGTAAAGCATGTGGGTATAAGATATATTCGGACGAAAATATCAAACCAATATATTATGTTCTCAAGCTTTATAATTTTCAGTGCCCTTCATGTGGTTCAAAATTTTCAAAAGAATCAAATATTATAATATTCGAGAATAAGGTTTGAAAAGTTTATTTTCTATATTTTACTTACCTAAATCGAGAAGAAATGTCACAGTATATTTTTCCAAATCATTTAAAATATACTAAGGAACATGAATGGGTTGATTTGAGTCAAGAAGTTGCTGTGATAGGTATAACTGAATATGCTGTGAAATCATTACATGATATAGTTTATGTTTCATTGCCTGAAATAGGTTCCAATATTAAACAATTTCAAGTTGTTGCAACAGTGGAATCTATAAAGTCTGTTTCTGAAATATACTCTCCCCTCAGTGGAACAATAGTTGATGTAAACAAAACTCTAGAAACAAACCCTGAAAAGATAAATGTTTCCCCATACAAGGAAGGCTGGTTATTTAAAATAAAACCATCAAATTTGGACTCCGAAGTAAAGAACCTTATGTCAGCAGAAGAATATAGAAGATATATCGAATCCTTAAAAAAATAGGGTATACGCTGGCCGTAACCCTTCTTCTGTTTTTGACAGCATTTGACTGTGCGACCTACCCGGGCTTCGAGTGGGATCACATCGCCCTATTTGGTCTTGCTCCGCGTGGGACGGCCGTTTCATCCAATAACTAGG
>JACIWG010000152.1 GCA_014361085.1 Nitrososphaeria archaeon | reverse complement strand
GTCTTAGAAAAAATTATATTTATCACTAAAATAATTTTAGGACTGATATGGAATATATCAATATTGTAGAAAATGATGCACTTATCATTGTGGATATGCAGAATGATTTCTGTCCAGGTGGAGCGCTTGCAGTCCCTGAAGGTGACCAGATAGTACCTATAATAAACAAGTACATTAAAAAGTTTGTTTCAAAAAATGCTATTATTGTTGCAACTAGAGACTGGCATCCTAAAAACCATGTCTCTTTCAAAGAATATGGTGGCTTGTGGCCTGTGCACTGTGTGCAAAATAGTTGGGGTGCCGAATTTAATCCTATGCTAGAACTTCCTAAGACTGCTATTATTGTTTCTAAAGCATATGAGCCAAATGTTGAAGCATATTCGGGTTTTCAGGGAACAGAATTGGATAAGATTTTGAAGGAAAGGAGTGTGAAAAGGCTTTTTGTCTGTGGGCTGGCAACTGACTATTGTGTTAAAGAGACCGTACTCGATGCACTAAAACTTGGATATGAAGTTTATTTGCTTGTTGACGCGATTAAGGGTGTAAACGTCAGACCAAAAGATAGTGAGGAAGCAATAAATGAAATGGTTAACGCTAAGGCTAGACTGTTAAAGTTTGAGCAGCTTGTTTGATTCTAAAAGTGTTTTAAATGGATGTTATTATAGAAAATTTGGAGGATAAACTTAGCAGATGGCTCTACTACGAGTACGAGAATGCATCAAAAATTATGGGAAAAAATATTATTTTTACGAATGTTCCATCTTCTTGGACAAAGGTCTTGTCTAAGCTTGGTAAAGTTTACTCTAATCATGTTTGGGAAATTTTTGAACCAAAAGATCTTATAATTTTAGACCCTCAAGCTGAAGACAAACTTTCATTCTCAGACTTGAATGGTAAAAGTGCAATTGTTGTAGGAGGAATATTAGGTGACAATCCTCCTCAGGGTAGGACGAAAAAATTGTTAACTTCCTATGCAGCTGGCGCTCTAGCAAGAAATATTGGTAGATGGCAGTTTTCCATTGACGGTGCAGTATATGTTGCAAAAATGATAATAAATGGCACAGGGTTAGAAGATATTAGTGTAAGAAGAAGGCTTAAGATAAAAGTTAAATCCGATAAAACCTTTTACCAACACTATATTGTTCTCCCATACGCATACCCTATAAATGATGGTAAACCTGTGGTAAATCCCAAGCTCATAAAATATCTGGTAAAAAGAAGTTTAGAACAATAAAAATATGATTCTAGTAGTCTAATTCACTGAAAAAGCATGAAGGTTTGCCTGTATGGCATGTGGGTCCAGATGGTTTTGATAAATATATTAGTGTGTCTTTGTCACAGTCTACAAGTATTTTTTCAACCTTCAACATGTTTCCTGAAGTTTCACCCTTTTTCCAAAGCCTTTTTCTACTTCTACTCCAAAAATGCGCATACCCTGTCTCAAGAGTTTTTAATATAGCTTCCTTGTTAGCGTATGCGACCATCAAAATATCTTTTGTAATAATGTTTTGGACTACAACTGGAATAAGACCGTTTTCTTGAAAAACCAATTCCTCCATTTTCACCTTCTCACATTCTAAACTCATATTCTAACCTTAACCCCCCTACTTTTTAAATACTCTTTAACCTCCCTAATAGTATATTCTTTAAAATGAAATATTGAAGCTGCTAGTGCTGCATCAGCCTTTCCTTTTGTAAGTGCTTCATAAATGTGTTCTAGTGTCCCACCTCCACCGCTCGCGATGACTGGAATGTTAACATTCGATGAAATTAATGAAGTTAATTCTATATCATATCCCTCTTTTGTACCATCTCTGTCTATTGATGTAAGTAAAATTTCTCCCGCTCCCAAAGCTTCTACTTTTTTAGCCCATTCAAGAGCATCTATTTTCCTTGCAACTCTTGCACCATGTGTGAAGACTTCAAAGCCTGAAGCTGTCCTGTACGTTCTTTTAGCATCTATTGCTACGACAACACATTGGGCACCATATTTTATAGAAAGTTCTCTAACAATATCTGGATTTTCTACGGCCATCGTGTTTATAGAAATTTTGTCTGCGCCGTTCCTAAGAATATTGTATGCGTCGTCAACACTTCTTATTCCCCCTCCAACCGTAAACGGAATGTCCAACTCTTCCGCAACTCTACTAACGACATTATAAAGTGTTTTACGTTCTTCAACTGTAGCCGTTATATCTAAAAAGACTAGTTCATCTGCACCTTCATCCCTATATCTTACTGCAAGCTCAACAGGGTCTCCTGCATCCTTTAACTCTACAAAATGTTTTCCTTTAACAACTCTACCATTATCTACATCAAGGCATGGTATTATCCTTTTAGCAACTGTCATCAGAGACTACCTCCAACACGTCATCAATGTTAATAATTTTATCATATAGTGCTCTGCCCAAAACAATTCCCTTAACCTTCAACCTTTTTAAGAGAATAATGTCTGC
The DNA here is from genome assembly GCA_014361085.1 of Nitrososphaeria archaeon. GTDB lineage: Archaea > Thermoproteota > Nitrososphaeria > JACIWG01 > JACIWG01 > JACIWG01. The sequence goes on along the minus strand of JACIWG010000152.1, from coordinate 932 downwards.
AATTGAAGAGACTCCTCCTGCAATATATGTTTGATTTAAAAATTCCTCTATACTTTTTAAATACTTGATATTTATACCATTTAATGTTCCATCTGACTGAATGTTTGTTGAAAGAAATAGTCTAAAACCTTTGGCCCAAAGGTCTCTTAAAGCATCGCATATATTCATATTTAATATCCTTTTCCATCCATCTATAGCTACTTTACCATTCTTGTGATCCAATGCTACAATTATCTTATCTTTTCCAAATGAAAGAACATCTTCTGCATTAAGCTTGCCAGTGAAGATTGCTGAACCAAGAATAACTCTTTTTACACCAACATTGAATGCTTCCTCTATGTCCTTAATATCATGTAATCCTCCTCCAAACTGTACAGGCAACTTTGTTTTCTCACATATTTTTTGAACAATTTTCCTGTTTTCTCCTAAGCCTAGTGCAGCGTTAAGGTCTATGACATGAAGTCCTGTAACGTTTCTCTTTTCCCACTCTAGGGCAACGCTAACAGGATTTTCAGAATACACTATCATATTTGAAGGTTGCCCCCTTACTAGTCTTACAACTTTTCCATCAAAAAGGTCTATTGCCGGCCAAATCTCCACAACAATTTTACCTCCTAACATATTCTACAAAATTTTGAATGACATGTCTACCAAATTCACCTGACTTTTCCGGATGAAATTGTGTTCCAAACACATTTTTTTCTTCAACAACAGAAGGAAATTCTACTCCATATAATGTTATTCCTTTAATGATCTCCTTGTCCTTGGGTAAAGGATAGTAGGAGTGGGCGAAATAAGCCCACTTTTTACCATCATAATTTGATAAGAGTACGCTATCTCCAACAGCTTCTACAAGATTCCATCCGATATGTGGCACCTTTAACTTTTTAGGGAACCTTACAACTTTGCCATTAAGAAGGTTTAAACCTTTT
>JACIWG010000151.1 GCA_014361085.1 Nitrososphaeria archaeon | reverse complement strand
AGTGAAGTTTGAAGTATAAATGCTGACACTGCAAGATTTTTTAATGCAGGAAACTTTCTTAAAATTTGGAAGGTTTTTTGAAAATTGTTCTTAAAGCCTTCAACAATAGAAAACTGTTGAATAGATGAGGCATTTTTCACCCCTATTGTTTCTTTTAGAAAAATTAGGGCGATAACGAATGCTGTAAAAGATAACCCAGCACTAAATCCAAATGTGGCACTTAATCCAAACAAGTCGGCTATAACGCCACCTAAAAAGGGTCCAGCAAACCATCCAGCATTATATGCTATCTGTATTGTTGAAATAACCTTGCCCCTATGTTTTGGGTCACAAATATCCATAACCATTGCGTCAGATACAGGCCAAAGCGCACCCGAAAACAGACCTTGAACAGCTCTTATTACAAGAACATGCCAAGTTTGCGATGCAAATATGTAAAGGAACGAGACAATACTGTAGCCTAGCAGTGAGATTACAATAAATGGCCTACGCCCATACCTGTCAGAAAGAGCTCCAAATGGGCCCTGTGATAACACCCTAGTTATTGCAAAGGAGCTTATCGTTAAACCTATTTCTATTTCTGAAGCGTGAAGATAATCGTACAATAGGATCGGTATTATTGGCAGTATCTGTCCAAAACCTAACATCGTAATTCCATTTGAGAAAACAAGTACACTTATTACAGGATTTTTCAGGAAACTCAAACGTGAAAATGATGCCTTCTTATCAGGCAAAGAGTTCACTTCTAAAATTGTTCTCTTGCTATAGACCAGAGAATTTCAATATCATGCATATAGTCTTTTTCGGAGTCGTATGGAGTTTCTATAATTAAAGGCAGTTTTTGCACCTGCTTAAATGACATTAGAGCCTTAAATCCGTTTAAGCCAATCTGTCCCCTTCCAATATGCTCATGCCTGTCAAGGTGACTGTTTAAAGCACCCTTTGAATCGTTCACATGAATAACCTTTAACCTTTCTATGCCTATTATCTTATCAAAATCTTTTAATAGATTTTCTACAGCATCATGTGTACGTATATCGTAGCCTGCTGCAAAACCATGACATGTGTCAAAGCAAACACCTACTCTTGACCTATCTTCTATCAAGTCCAAACATTTTCTTAAATGGTTAAATGTGTGTCCAACACTATTTTTTTGTCCAGCAGTATTTTCGAGAAGCAGTACAGTGTTTCCTTCAGAAGATTTTAAAGCAATATTACATGCGTTAGCAACTCTTCTTATACCCTCCTCCTCGCTTGTACCCATGTGGCTTCCCAAGTGTGTAACAAGATATTGTATCTTGAGAATATGACATTTTGTAAGCTCTTCGGAAAGGATTTTCACAGACTTATCATATATTTCCCTGTTGGGGGAAGCGAGATTTGGAAGATATGGCATGTGCGCTATTGGAAAAAGGCCGGTTTCCCCAAATTTTTTATGAAAATTTAATATATCCTTTTCATCCAATTTTTTTGAAGCCCAACCTCTCGGATTTCTTGTAAAAATTTGGAAGGCTGTACAGTTTAGGGCCTTAGCTCTATCAAAAGATTGGCTTATTTCACCAGCTATTGAAACGTGTGCTCCAATTAGCCACATAATATGCTAATGAAATTTTGATAATATATAAAATTTTTATGGAAAATATCCTGCTGTTGTCATAGCCTCAACTACCCTGCCGACACTGAGAATCAGTGCAGCGGTTCTCATGTCCACATCCCTTTCTTTAGCAATGTTGTACACTTGCAGGAAGGCTTCCCTCATTTTATTGTCAAGCTTTTCATTAACTTCCTCCTCTTTCCAGTAAAGGTTTGTCAGATTTTGAACCCATTCGAAGTAGCTTACAAGTACTCCACCACCATTTGCTAGAATGTCTGGTACAACCATAATTTCTCTGTCAAATAGTATTTTGTCAGCCTCGGGTGTAGTCGGCCCATTCGCTCCTTCAACAACTATTTTTGCCTGAATATTTTTAGCATTATTTTTATGAATCTGACCCTCCAAGGCTGCTGGAATTAATATATCACATGGAAGTTCTAAAAGTTCTTCGTTTGAAACATTTTTTGCACCTGGAAAGTTTATTACTGAACCTGTACGCTCCTTATGCTTTAAAACTTCAATCACATCCAAGCCTCTTTCATTATGTATTCCACCTTTAGAATCGCTTACCGCTATAACCTTTGCACCAAATTCTTTAGCCAAGATAGCTGCATTAGCACCAACATTACCAAAACCTTGAACAACTACACCAAGACCCTCCATTTCCCTTTTAAATGCTTTAGCAGCTTCCTTAGCTGCCACAATAACACCTCTAGAGGTTGCTGTCGTCCTACCGGCTGAGCCTCCTAGAGAAATCGGTTTCCCAGTTACCACTGCCGGAACACGATATCCTTCAAGTTGACTGTATGTGTCCATAATCCAGGCCATTGTCTGAGAGTCTGTGTAAACGTCAGGTGCAGGTATGTCAGTGTATGGGCCTATTATTGGAGAAATCATCATCGTATACTTTCTTGTAAGTCTTTCAAGTTCAGATTTAGACATTTCCTTAGGATTACATGCAACACCTCCTTTAGCGCCTCCGTAGGGTATGTTTAGTACTGCTGTCTTCCAAGTCATCCACATTGCTAGTGCCCGGACTTCGTTAATGTCAACTAGGGGATGGTATCTTATACCACCTTTAAATGGGCCTCTTGCATCATTGTGCTGAACACGATATCCTGTAAAAACTTTTACACGACCATTATCCATTTTTACTGGAAAAGAAACTTGAAGCTCTCTTTTAGGCTTGCTTAAAATTTCTACAATCGAATCTTCGAGACCAAGATAGTTTGCAGCTGTTCTAAGCTGCACTAGAGCCATTTCATATACGTTCATAAATTATCACAACCAATATTTGAGAAAAAAACTTTATAAATATTGCTAAAAATTTGGCTAAAAAAGTTGAAAAACTTTTACAGTCCACTGACAAGCCTAGAAAGTTCTGAAAGAGAATTTATCACATAATCTGGACTATATTCTAGCATCCTTTCTATTGGATTATATCCTCCTGCTACAGCCACAAACTTTATACCTAAAGCCTTTGATGGAATAAGGTCTATTAAACCATCGCCTACCGAAAGACATTCACTTGCATCCAATTTCAAGAGAGCCAACATTTTCTTGAAACCTAAAGTTGAAGGTTTTAAAAACTCGACATCTTCTCTCGAGAGAATTATTTCAAAAAAGTCAATTATACCAAATTTTTTTAGAGCAGTAAAGGTGGCTGCCTTACCACTGTTAGTTAGAAGTGTGATCCTCTTACCTAACCTCTTCAATTCAATTAAAGCATCTTTTGCACCTTCTTTTAATGCAGTTTCTTGGGCAGCCTTCTCTTCAAACCTATCAAGAAACCTGAAAACCTTTA
>JACIWG010000150.1 GCA_014361085.1 Nitrososphaeria archaeon | reverse complement strand
AGTATGTTGATGGAAAAGGGTTTTGATGATGAGACCAAAACATTCCAACTTTTTGCATAGTCTATATTATTTTTAAAAACTTATTTATTTTTTCTTCCCCTACATATTTGAGCATGTGTGATATACTAGTTGCCACATCCAAAGTTACTGAGAAAGGTGAAATGATTTTTGCCAAAAACAGTGACAGAGACCCAAATGAAGCTCAAGTCATAGAGTTTATTCCACGACAAAATCATGATGAAGAAAAGGTGAAGTTAACATATATAGAGTTTCCGCAAGTCAAAGAAACTTATTCAATAATCATTTCTCGGCCTTGGTGGATGTGGGGTTGTGAAATGGGTGCAAATGAGTATGGGCTTGTTATTGGAAACACTGCCGTGTTTACAAAAGAGCCTTATAGTGAATCTGGTGTTTTGGGCATGGATATGATTAGACTTGCTTTGGAAAGGACGAGGGAAGCTAGGGCGGCTTTAGACTTTATAGTTTCTGTTATAGAGCAGTATGGGCAAGGCGGTAGTGGAAGCTATGAGCACAAACTATTATATCATAACTCTTTTGTTATAATGGATAAGAGGGAGGCGTGGATTCTTGAGACAGCTGGAAGGTATTGGGTGGCTAAAAAAATTGAAACTGTATACAGCATTTCTAATGCTTTAACCATTGATAGGGACTGGGATCTTGCTTCAAAAAATGTTATAGAGCATGCTATTGAGAAAAGATGGTGTAAGGATGACAGGGACTTCAGTTTCGCTAAATGCTATTCTGACAAATTTTACACTTATTTTGCTCATGGTAGGGAAAGAAGGGCCTTTACTCTTAAAATGCTTAAGGATGGAGAGGGAGAAATCAATTTAGAATATCTTATTAGTGTACTAATTATGCATTCTAAGAAGCCTTATAGTCCAGAAACAGGGTCAATGAAAGATGTTTGCATGCACTATGGTGGAATAACTAGACCATCTCAAACGGCTAATTCTCAAATTTCTCAAATAAGTGAAGATTTTCAAGTTCACTGGTTCACTGGAACATCTTTACCTTGTATGAGTGTATTTAAACCAGTATTTTTAGAAACAGGGCTTCCTGATTTAGGTGAAAAGCCAAATAACAAGTATAGTGGTAAATCGTATTGGTGGATTTTTGAAAGATTCCATAGGATCATTCAAACAGACTATAGAAGGAACATGAGAATCTTCTTGAAACAGAAGAATGGTGTCCAAAAGAAGATAATTGAGCACGAGGAATGGATTAGAAAATTGTATTTAGAAAAAAAGATTGGTAAAGAGGAATTGTATGGGCTAACAGAATGGGCGTTTGCTGAAGAAAATAATTTATTGAAAAATTTCGAAGATAAATTTAAGATAAGAAAAGTCTTGTTTCCAACATATTGTATAAACATTAAGAGAGTGAATGATAAGGCTGGAATTAAGTTTAAAAGAATACCATAGTGACATGGATTAAGATTTAAAATAAAGGTTTTATAATGGAAGTCAATTGATAGAATGGAATCCGCATGGAGGCTAAAGTTTACCTGATCTCGTATACGCCGATGATTGAAAGAGTATGTGCTGCTGCAATGAGAAGCTGCTATTCTATGAGATCTGCTCATGAAATATTTTTGGACCAACAGAATTTTACAGAATACGATGTTGAACGTTTGATAAAGAAGGCCATAGAACTAGGACATTATAGCGTTCTAGAACATGGTTCACTCACATTCTCTTTACAAGGTATTAGCAGAGCACTTACACATCAACTTGTAAGACATAGAATGGCAAGCTATTCTCAACAAAGCCAAAGGCACGTTAAAGTTAGAGATGATGGACAATGGTACATTATACCAAAGTCATTAAGAAACTGTAAAGAAAAAATCTTTTTTGACGAAAAAGAAATTGAAATATCGTATGAAAAGTTTATGAAACTTGCAGAAGAATATTATAAAATGTTGTTAAATAAGGTTGGCAAGGAAGATGCAAGATTTATTCTACCAAATGCTACATTAACGCACATCACTTTAACAGCGAACCCTAGAGAATTAAGGCACATTTACAGTCTAAGATGCGATCCCGCAGCACAGTGGGAAATAAGAGACATATGCTGGACAATGCTTGCACTATCATATCTTATAGCACCAAACATATTTTCAACCCTAGACCAGCCTGCAAAAAATTCTAAACAGGTAATAGAAAAACTTGAGACCTTAAAAAATATTATTAAGAGACAAAAGGAAAAGTTTGACAGGCTTTCTTCTGGAACAATTTATGAATTGGATTTGCAAAGACTTGAATTAGAACACGATGTTAGAGGATTTATTATAAAATTATAAAAAATAAAATGAGGGTGAATGGAATTGAAGGCTTGAGCCACATTCTTTTCAAGTTCGACTAAAGAGTCTCCAGCAGCATAAACAAAGTGTAGGACCTTTGTTTCTCCAGGCTTTAAGCTTCCAAGAAGCCACTGGTAAACTAAACCGCCATCAAAAAATGCTGAAGTTGTACCCTTATATGAAATTGAAACCTTATATGGCTCATATATTCCCCTAGAATAATAATCGTCCCAGTTTAAGTCATAATTTGTTGGCTTCTCTCTTGAAGCGAAGCCCATGTACACGCTTCCCATTGAATCAATTGAGGCAGCACCAATTTCAGGTTCACCGCCTTCGAACAGACTTGAGTTTATGAAAGCTACTGCAAGGTTCATAGTCGGCCTTCTAATGTTATCCATACCCCAGAAATTGTCATAATCATCTAGTGTAGGTTCCCAAACATCCCAGTCAACAATCTTTTTAACCTCCAAATCAGTGATAGTTGAAGTTCCAACGTTCTTAATAAACATGACAAGTATTAGAAACTTTTTATCGTACATAAACCTAAATTTGAAAGTTATTTCAAGTTTGTCGTCGTTTGTTCTTATAACACACGTCTTTATCATACCATATTTATCGTAGGTAAAACTTTTAGTTGGCAGAACATCTTCAATAGTGCCCCAAGGACCATCATCTGGACTAAAACCAGCACTATTTTCTCCATAGAAGACTGACCAACCATCACCCCACCAGCCTATTGCCAAAGACTCGTACTGGTTTCCTTTAGGATACTGGAAGCCGACATCACCTTCTGACTCATGTGCTACACCGAGAACACCATAATCGTTTAATCCAACCCTAATCTGTGATCCAGCGAAAACATGTCCCCAGTACTGTGGAGGAACTTGTGTGTAAGCAATTCTGAAAGGAAAAACCGCCAATATGACCATTGCGAAGATAGCGAGTACCATTTTACGATGCATTATAGATTTGCTCATAGTCCATTATAAATTAAATATTAATATTTAAAGTTTTTACTATAAAACAGATATTTCTTGAGCTTGAGTATGCATAGGCATATAAATTTTTGTTTTTAGCGTGATAGCAT
>JACIWG010000149.1 GCA_014361085.1 Nitrososphaeria archaeon | reverse complement strand
CTTCCCTCCAAATCGAGAGCTTTAATGAATTCTTCAATTCTCTTTTTCTTTTCATCCGGAGCCATTCCATAAATATCTCCAGTAAAGTCTAGGAACTCTAAACCTGTTAGAAACTCGTAAATTTTAGGAGACTCGGGAACATAACCTATTCTCTTTTTAACTTCAATAGGATTGTCCTCGACATTAGTTCCTAAAACATTCACGTATCCAGAATCAGGCTTTATCAGCCCTAAAATGATTTTGATGGTCGTAGATTTTCCGGAACCGTTTGGTCCGAGAAGCCCAAAAATTTCTCCCCTTTTTATCTCTAAATTAAGATCTTCTACAGCAGTAATGTCACCATAGCGTTTGGAAACGTTAACTAATTTAACAGAAGGTGAATTAGACGTCATCCCACACTATACCTTTTTAAATCCTATTGAATATTAAAATATAAACTTTGTTAGCACAAAATTAGGGTGTAAAAAGGGGGGTTAAGAGCAACTTTTAATTCACACTCTCTAACTCTTTGATTCTATCAAAATACCATTTCTGCTCATTTTCGTTAGCTAAATGGAGTTCAAATGGATGATAGTATGGTAGTCCAGCAAGCTTTTCTATCTCCACCTTTATTTCAGCCCTTTTAATATTGTTTTCTGGAACACTTTTAGAAACTATTAGAATGTCTATGTCGCTTCCTCCAACAGCTTCACCTTTTACAGCGCTTCCAAAAACGTAAATCTTTGCATCTGGAACCGTTTCCTTTATTGCTTTAACCAACTTCGGAATATATTTTCTCCACTCTCTAATCATTTTCGCCCTTTCAATTAAGATGTCAACATATTTTTCCATACCTTAGAACCTCCTTAGCTAAATCTAACAACATTTCAGCCTCATCTCTGATATACTCCCTTACCAAGCTTGTTCTGAGAGAAATGAGGCTAAATCATAATCTCTACTATTTAAGCTGTCTAATGCTTTGCTATAGAATGCTTTCACCCTTCTCCTTAAAATTTTCACCTCTTCAAGTTGTGTCATATGACATGATTTGATTTACAAAATCTTCTATTTAAACATAAGTTTAATAAGATTATTCTTTTATGTTCTCAAGTTGCCATTCATTATATTTGCTAATAAAAAAATGGGGATGCATGATAATTACACTCTTTTCCTACTCCGTGCATATAATATTATTGCCAAGACTATAGCCAACAATAATACAACCACAATAATTAGAATTTCAATCGGAGGCCCTGACGTTATGGAGTTGATGATGTAGAAGTTATCGTTTGCGTGGTTGACGTGCTTGTTTTAGGTGATGTAGTGGATGTTGTAAATGTTGTGGTCAAAGTTTGTGTAGAAGATGAGATTATTGTATAAGATTTGATTAGCTCCTTTAGGGGATAGTTGTCAACCTGTGCTTCAGAAATCTTGTATGGTGTATCTCCTACTCCGTCATGGTTTTGGTCTAAACCCCTATAATCGTCCCAATAGTTTCCTAGACGGCCATGAAATTTTTTCCCATCATAAATGTAGTCCAGTGGGCTCGAATTCCAGGTCGTGTTCGCCATCTGGATTGAAATATGTTTGCCGTTGCCAATAAACTGGTTTAAATAAATCGAATCTCCTGGCGAATTGACTTTTATACCTACTTGGCAGCCGACTATACTATTAAATATTATTTCACTATATGCGTCACTGTCTATTATTATTCCAGTGCCAGCGATTTCGGGAACGGTGCTCTGGATTGATGAAATAATATTATGGTCTACCAGGTTATTATGGTTGTTGTGTCTGAAGTTTATTCCATAACCGTTCATGCCAATTATTAGGTTGTTTGTGATCCTAAATCCGCTTGAACGGTCGATTTGAATACCGTTAAAAGTTTCCCTGAAAGTATTGTTTTGTAATATTGTTTCCACACTTGAGTCCATTGTTACTGCCGTGCCAATGTTGGGTCCCTTTATAATATTGTTTGCAATGGTTATATTGTCTGACATTATTTTTATTCCGTGAGCAAGTAAATCCTTGTCATTAACTATTGTAAAACCTTGGAGAACAATATTTTTGCATGCAATCAATTCAATAATATATGCGTCACCAGTTTCTCCAGTATTATATATTACTGTATTTTTTGGCCCATGCTCGGACCTGATGACTAAATCTCTCTTTTCTTCGACAACAATATTCTCCCTGTATGTTCCATCTCTTACAACAATAGTTGTTCCAGATGATGCAGCATCGACTGCAGCCTGTATTGTTGGAAAATTATCTGGAACATATATGATTTTACCTGTCTGCGCATGCGCTTGAAAGAATGTAATTATCATGGCTATGCAAAGGAGTATACTTAAACCAGCCTTCAAATGCTTCAAATGTAATTCGCCACAAAATTTTTTATTCAATATTATAAAAATTTTTCTTCGAAGATTAAAAGCATTTAATAAACCATAATACTAAAAAATTATTATTTTTTGTAGAAAAATTTAGTATCATTATATCATTGTTTTCCAAAGGTTTTCTGCAACACCCTTAATCTCCAGCTTCCCCTTAAGTTTCTCTATAATAGGTTTAACATTTTCCCACTCTTCATCCGTTAACGGTGTTTCTCCAGTTCTTTCCACCATCATCTTAAGTATGCGCTTAACATCCTCTTCTCCTACCACATTTTTTGGTACAATAAGCCAAATGTCATAGAAGAGTGTTGGCTTAAATGCCCGAGGAATTTCTGCAAGAAATTCAAGTATTATATTATCTTTGGTTTCAATTCCGGAGCGATAATAGACTTTTTTTAAGGTTGCTAAGAAAAGTCCTGTTGGTAAGAAGAAGGCTAAGGTTAAACTTTCTATAAGCTGGCTTAGAGATACTGTTATTCCCTCTGACTTACCGAACCTTTCTAGAGCCTCTTTTGCCTGATCTCTGTCAAGCTCAACAAAATTGTAGCCCATTTTCTTGAATATTTCCACCAAAGGTTTCCTAACTATTAAACCTAAACCAAAAGTTTTAGATAATTTATCAACAAATCTTTTACTAAAATATAAGATAAAAGGTTCCACGTCATCCATACTCTATCATTTATACCTTTGCTTTAAAAAATTTGCTGTCTAAATTTAACCTTTCTTTTCACAATATCTAATCTCATTTATTACTGTTCCAGCTTTAGACTTTCCTAAGTAACCTACAGCCTGCATCTTAAGAGGCATTATTATGTAGTTTGCTTATTTTTACGTCAAAGTGTTGCTAAAATGCTCGTGAATATGATAAAGTATTATAATCCAATATGTTACAATAATTTTTACATTTAACATAATTATGTTAAAAAGAATTATATATCTTAAAAAGTTTACCTAAAAACAGTGAAATCTATGGGTATGAATGTCTCTAAAAAAGGTTTTATGAGATTGTATACAGTTAGAGATGTTGTCCTTATGGGTGCACTCATCGCTGTTAGTGGTGTTTTCAAAGGCTTCTGGGGTATAGGTAGAGCGCAAATTGAAGCACTTGTTGGCCCACTAGTTGGTCCAGTA
>JACIWG010000148.1 GCA_014361085.1 Nitrososphaeria archaeon | reverse complement strand
TATTGTCTATCTTGATAGGTATACTACTTATGTTCCATAAAAATTTGTAGAAGAATTAAAGGAGATTATTAAAAAAGATGTAACAGTTATATTTGAAAGAAAGAAGATAGAAGATGAAATGGATAAGATATTAGATGAAGCTGAGATGAAAAATGTTTGTCTTGCAGTTTTAGGCGATCCACTTTTTGCAACAACCCATTTGACACTTATACTGGAGTGTAGGAAAAGGAATATATCGTATAAGGTAATACATAACACTTCTATAATTTCAATTTTAATGAATTCTTTTGGATTACATCCTTACAAGTTTGGAAAAATAGCTACAATTGTTAGGAAAAGTGGAACACCGGCAACCACAGTATATTTTACACTATATGAGAATTTAGTTAAAAAGTTACATACAATTTTTTTACTCGAATATGATATCGAGAGCAAGGAGGGAGTAAAGCCAAATGATGCATTTAACATTCTTAAGGAGGCTGAAGAAGTTTACAAGCTGGGAGCCTTTTCCAGCGAAACTTTTGTGATAGTTGCCTGTAGAGTTCATAGAGAAGATGAGAAGATATACATGGGTAGAGTAAAGGAATTGTTGGAAATTGATTTTGGGCAACCACCGTATTCTTTAATAATACCCTCAGAATTACATTTTATGGAGAGGGAGGCATTAAGTGTTTTATTTGGTTTAGAAAAGAGAAATGAAATAAATAATTCTAAAATGATTAAAAAGAAAGTAGAATATCTTGTATACAAATATGTTGGGAACACGAGGAAAGCATTGGAAGATGCTAGAAAAAGATTACCTAGGAAGGAATTTGATAGTCTTTTTGAAAATGTAGAATGCTACCTAGATGATGCTATAAGATTTCTTAATTTAGGTGAAGAAAATTTGGCAATGTTGTGCGTAGGATATGCTGAAGGACTACTTGATGCACTTAGATTTCAGGGAATTTTAGAATTAAAATGGTGAAAGAAATTGAGGAAAAGAGAAATTGAAAAATGGTTTCTTTTAAAAATTTTTTTAGAACAGTTAAAAGGAAACAGAGTTAGTTTAAGACATACTGATACCTTTTTAACACCATTTAAACACCATAACAGAGAAATTATTAATAGGCTTATTAAAAAAGGGTTGCTTAAAAAATCCTGTGAAGGAATTAAACTGACGGATAAGGGAAGGGGAATGATAAAAGTTGTTTTATGCGGGGGTACCTTTGACATTTTACATCCTGGACATTTATTAACCTTAAAAAAAGCTAAAAGCTTTGGTGACATTCTAGTTGTTGTTGTATCAAGGGATAGGGTGGCTGAAAAAATTAGAGGAAGAAAACCTTATAATAATGAAAATAGGAGACTGGAACTTGTTGGCTCTCTCAAAATTGTAGATTACGCTCTTTTAGGGGAAGAAAATGAAAAAATATATGATATAGTTTTAAAGATTAAGCCAAATGTTATTGTATTAGGATATGATCAAGTACACGATGAGCAAGAGATTAAAATTTTTGCACTAAAGCATGGATTAAATATTGAAGTAGTACGCATTTCTGAGAAACTGGATGGAGTTAAAAGTTCAGCACTTTTAAAGGACACAAATATTATTAACCAGATTTAGAGTTTATACTTTTCTCTGAAATATAAACTTTCAATCTAATTTTGTCACCGTCTTTTAGATTTAATCTATTCCTCAGATTTACTGGAGCTATAACTTCTAATACTGATTCATCATATAGTGAACGTTTTGTCAAAACTATCGCACCTTCAACTGTATCATTAATTATAGCAGGAAAACACTTTGCACCACCATAAGTCCTATATTCATCATTAAAACCTTCTATTAAAATACCATTATAATACTCTAAATCCTTTCTTTGACGCTTTTCTAACATAGAAGTCAACCGAACATTCAATGTCCCGGGATAGGGATCAAAGCCAAGCTTTTTAATAAATTGGGATCTATAACCTCTAATTGTAACATAATATGAACCTTCACCTACCCCTGAAAAAACGGTTCCCGTAAACTCGATCACATTTGGCGCTTCTTCAAAGATTTCCCGAAGAGTGGCATATAGGCTTAACAGAATTGATATACCATTTTCTGTCAACTTTATTACAGACCTTCTTTTTCTGTAAGTAACCTCAATTAGGCCGAGCCTTTGAAGTTCTATAAGATGTTTTGATATACTTTGTTGTGATTTTCCTAAACGTTTGCCTAATTCAAATGTAGATATTTCAATAGGCTTATTTTTGGCACCTAAGTATAGAAGCTCTAACAATGTTGGTAGAATTGAAGATTTTATTTCTCTAAAAGACAGAGGCATACACACACCTCATGTGGATTTATTAACTTAAGTTTTTTGTAATAATTTAGTATAAAATGATATTTACAGTTTACATTTTGAAAGTATTTATTTTTGTTAGATCAACGTATGTTTCTTCAATTAACTTTCTAGCTAGGTCAACTTTATGCCTAAGACCCGGAATCACGTTATCAAAGTATGAAAGTGGAAAAATTTTTTCAAATATAATTTTCATTGAATTAAAGCAAAAGTTAGCTTTATTGTAATTTTTCTGGTTTATATAGTCATATACTGCACGTCTTAATTCGCCTATACAATCAAGTAAACCGAAGAGGTAAGCGTCTACTTCAACATCTATTTCTTGCTTTGAGGGCATCCTTGCTTCATATAGTATGCATAAATATGTATAAGCTTCTACATATTCAATTTGTACAGGAAAAAGATATTTTTGCCATCGAAGATTGATTTCCGATCGAAGCTTTTTTATTTTCGTTTCAAGTTGTTTTATTGAATCTTTTGCCTCCTCATACTTTTCATCATGCAATAGCATGAATATTCGTGGAAAACAAATTAGTATTTGTCTACATTCCTTATATGCATACTCCCTTAGTTTATCAAGTTCTTCTAAGCATTTTAACAGGTTATCAAAATTTGTTTCGTCTGCTATCTTATTCATCTTTATAAAAATTCGATTTTATACTAGTTAAACTTTTTGGGGGAAATTAGTTTTTTAGATAAGAGGACTACTCTACTAGCTTTTGATTCACCTATTATATTATAACCTGTTTGTTCAGCTATTAATTTGGCAAATATTTTTATATCATCATGTGAAGGCATATTTTCTCTTTTTAACCTATACATGGAATAGCCAATATGCATGTATGCTTTCGTTTCCACATAGAGAGGTTCATACTTGTTTATTATTTTTGCAAAAGCGTCAGGCGCATTCATGTTTAGACCCTTTATTGAAGTAATTCTCAAAACAGTTGGGCATTCTAAAGATTTTAATATTTCTAGTGATTTAAGAATTGACGCCCAAAGACTCTTTGACAGAGGTCTATTTAATTTAATAAAAGATTCGTAATCATAAGCAGTTAAAGAAATATAAAGTTGAGTAGGCAAACTTGAAAGTGAAGATATTGCATTAGGTAAAGTACCGTTTGTTACCAAAAAAACAGTACAACCTGCCTTTTTATATAACTCTATTAGATACCCTAAAAATGGATAAAG
>JACIWG010000015.1 GCA_014361085.1 Nitrososphaeria archaeon | reverse complement strand
AAGCTTTATCTCCCTTCTTAGTCTTTTATTATCAATTAATTGCAGCCGTCAAATAATTGTATTTAAGCCTAAACTAGCTAAAGTTTTCTCGAACAACCTCAACACATACTTTGCAAGAATGCTGTCAGAAAATATTATCCTTTATTCACCAATGTTCCTGCTAAAGGAAATTGGAAGGCATAGGAAAGAAATTAGGGATAAGTTTGGATTAAATGGAAAACAATTTTCTTTAACTCTAGAACTGATAAAAAGTGTTGTAAAATTTGTTCCTCTAAGTGAATTTAAAGAGTTTATTAAGTAAGCTATAAAAATTTTATGAAATGGTCGAAGATTCGAGGATCGCTTTCATTTTTTGTCATTGTTCCTCTACTTTTTGGAGGATTTTGTGATATAGTTCTAGGTCTATTCTAAATCCGGCCTTCAAGAGTTCGTCTAGGATTTTTATTGCCTCATTCCTTGTTATGGCCCTCTGCCTATAGGCTTTGACTATTATGCTGCATGTTCCAATTGGCGTTATGTTAAGAATCTTTGAAACTCTCCTAGCCTCTTTATCATCAGCTATTAAATATTTTACGTTAAGCTGCTTGCATAGTTTTATTGCCTCTTTCTCCCCTAAGCCAAGTCTTTTATTCGTGTCTAAAAAGCGATATCCCTCATCCACCTCCGGCTTTACCTTTTCCTTAAGGATCCATACTCCAATAGCCCTCTCGATAATGAAAGCGTCGCTAACGTTAAGTGCTTCCCTCTAATCACAGTTTCCTCGAAGACAGCCTCCGGAATAAAGATTTTATCGAAAACAACTCTTAGTACGTCCAGCCTACCTATCTTAGCAAAATATATGAGCGGAGTTGAATTTGAAACGGCAGCAATTTGCTCATTCCCGTCCAAGCACTCTCAAGTCCTCTTCTAAGTCTTCGACACTATACTGAACCGTGACCTTTTTCTCCGCCAATATATTGGTCATCTCCCACACTGATACTCCAGCGATCTCAGCAGCTCTTGGAAGCGTAACCAAACCATCCCTATACAACTCTACAGCCTTTTTAAGTCTCCATTCACTTATATAATGCTCTAAAGCCTTCTCTAGCACAGTTGACTTATCCATCCTCTCCTCCCTAGCGATCTCCTCTACAAGTTTAACCATTTCTTTCGGTAACCTAGCGGATATAACCTCAGACAAGTGTGACTCCTCCATGTACATTTTAAAGCTTCTACTTATTTAAACATTATCAAAAATTGCCTTTTTGCATTAAGTTATCTATATAGTTTATTTAAATTTTCAAGTGCTTAATTTTCAAACTCTTTAGCTTGTTCTCTTGCTCCAGTATTATATTGCTATGAATGATCCTATGTATCTGTTTATTGTGTTTGGTGTGGGGTTGTGTGGGAATCCTCCTAGTAGGCATTTGAGCTTCGCCTTTAGTATTCTGAACCACCTTTCTATTCGCTCATTCCGAAGGTTTCACGCCATTTTGGGTTTCATGCCTATATTCTAGTCCATGGTTTTTGAATGCTTCATGATATGTTCTCCTGTCTACTAGGAACGTGGGTTTGTTTTCACAGTATTTTAGAACCTTTCTTAAGAGTATTTCAGCATCAAGCTTATTGTGAAACTGCACCTGAAAGCTAAAATCTCCTTATATCATCTCTTGCAGCCCATATGTAAAGCTGTCCACCGTCAACCCTAGTCTCATCGACGGCTACAAACCTCCTAACCCTCCTATAAGATATGCTAACAGAACATGGCAGCAAAAACCTTCCTCCTTCAAAGAAACCTTATTCCTCCTAAAAACCCAACAACCCTAAACCCTCTCAACCAAAAAACTAAGACCAGACAAAAGCAAACATAAAAAAAACAAACCTATAAAACAAAACCCATAGACAAAATACTCAAAACTTATCGTAACATCATCCTTTTAGTCAAAGGAAATGCTTTTATTATAGTTTTTAGACAATATTTCGGATATGGAAAAGCTTACCATTAGAGTTGAGGTTCCGAAGGAGTTTGCAGAAGAATTTAAGAGTTTTCTAGAGGAGCTTGTAGAGGAGTCGAAGACGAGGCTTCTACTTTCTCTTATAAGCAGGTCTAAGCTTACTGAAGAAGATGCTTTAATGTTGGGTGAAAAGATAAGGCATGAGATTGCTGAAAGGCATGGAATGCATCAGTAAAGTGTGTATACATAATATTTCAGTACTAGAAAAATGATAGATTATGTCTAAGAAGGTTTTTAAGAATGAATATGATTTTATCCAATCATTAGGTGATAGGCTGGGAGAATATGTTGGACAGGGGATAGCTATAGTGGACAATAAGATTGTTGCGAAAGGTGACAACGCTGGGAAAGTCTACAGGAAGGCTAAAGAATATTGTCCAACAAAAGTTCCATTTATAATGAAGGTGCCTCAAGATAAGGTAATGGTCCTGTGAGCTGCTTGCTCTAAACACTTCTATAAAATTGGTCTACTTCTTCGTCAAAATGCACTATAGGTCGCCTACTTCCTCTGCATGAGAGAGTCTTCATTCTTCAGCGACGACTACCGCGAGAACGTCAGCTTCTCCACCATATTTGATCTTATACACTACAATGCTTTCGCCTTACTGGATAGAAGGTTATGACTAGTAAATAATCTTTCCTTTCTTTCTTCATAAACAGTTCTTAAAGCATTTTTTGCATTAATTAGCTCTAGTGGCAAAATACTACCCCCTTTTGTCTATACGCTCAGGGTCTTGGATTTTCATAACAGCTTCCTCCTACAAGTTTTTGTTGTCCTCATACTTTATTATAGCTCTACAGATTTTTAAAATGGTTATTGCTTGTTAACTAAGTAATCTGCTGTGTTGAATAATTCTATGTAACTTCCTAATTTTATGAAATTATGTCATTTTCTCAAAGGATTTTGGAATTACATCATAATAAACTATTTTAGGGATAACAGGTTATAGGGTACAGTATGTGAGGGAAAAATTTTATAAGGTTTCCTGTTAATCCTTAAATTTGGTATAATATGGTTAAGACGACTATTGAAGTAGACGATGAGCTTTGGAGACGGTTCAGCCTAATCGTGCTCAGGGAAAGGGGTGAAAAGAAGAAGAATGAGGTTATTGTTGAACTATTAAGGGATTATGTTGAGCGAAAGGGTTTATCTATTGAAAGGCAGCAGCTCGAATATATTCTAAGGATTGAGGATGAGAGGGAAGCCTTCCATAAGATTCGAGACAAGCTTATACATGACCCAAATTATAGTGGAAAATATGTTGCCATCTTCAGGGGAGCTGTTGTGGGATGTGATGAGGATAAGGGGATGCTGGCTGAAACCGTCTACAGAAAATACGGCTACATCCCAATCTATATAGATAAAGTTGCCTCCAGCGAAAGGCTTGTAGAGGTTCCTTCACCTGAGCTGGCTTCGTCAGCTACTCCAGAGTGAAGTGGAAAGTTTCCTTGAGTGACCTTTATGAAGTACAGTTTTGAGTACACTCCTCCCGCCCCATACATGACGGTTAAGTTCACGAAACCATTCTCCGACCACTCGCTGGAACTTAAGGCTAAGCTCGATACAGGCGCCGACATAACAGTGCTCCCACAGCATGTGATAGACAAGCTGGGACTTATCCCATCAAGCTTGGTATCCGTCCTATCTTTTGACGGAAAGAAGGTTCAAAGGTACACATACTTCGTAAACATATCCTTCCAAAACTTTGAATACAGAATGGTTGAAGTCGTCGGTGCCGAACGTAAAGACGCACTCCTCGGCCGAGACATTCTCAACAGGTTAAAGACTATTCTTGACGGAAAAACTTGGACTTCACCTTCCTTGATCCATGAATATAAGCCTGATTTTTCAACGTCAAGCACAACCTTGTCCAAGCCTCAAACGATTGGAATTTGCGCGCACTAACCACGTCAGACGCGTACAACAGATACACGGTGAAAGTATCTCCACCAGTCATGAAGGCTTCATCGAAGCGCACTAGCTTGTTACGTAAATGTTGACACATTCTTCGGTTTATATAGTGCAAACTTACTTTAGACAATGAAACAATCATTAGCATGGACTTGCCACAAGGCCCCTTTGGAGGAGACTATCGGAAGCAAGGTGGCTATGGAATAGGCATTATCTATGTATAGATTTTATAAAAATGGGCGCCCAGAAAACTTAGAGTTTTAACTCTGGGATGGATGGGCAAAATTTAAATATCTTTTTCCTAAAGTATGTTTTGCCTTAAATCGGATGTTCCGAGCCCGAAGAGGGTGGTATTGGCGAAAGCTAGATGTTAGCCCATACGTTAACGAGATGTATGGGATGGGGGAGCTGTGACGCCCCCTGAAACAGCAGATGTGACTGAAGTCGTAAAGCTTCAGGTGAACGCTGGAACTCGTGGCATATGCCATGCTTCCAGCAAAACGGGCCCAGATGGCGACAGATGAAGCCTAACATGAAGAAAAAGCTGGAAGCTCCCGACATGTGTCGAGGAGAGGACGTCACAGGCTAAAGCAAAAGTTTACTAGCCATAAACATAGGATATTGGACGGTAAGCCGATAATAAAAGGTTCTGGAGTTCCAGTTGAAGCTGTTGTCAAAAGAGTTGCTGAAGGATTGAGTGTGAAGGAAGTTTTAGAAGATTATCCGAACTTGGGTGAGGAAGATGTTAAGGCTGCCCTAAAGTATGCTGCAAGCGTTATAGTAGATGAGAAGATAATTCCTGTCACCGAATAATATAAAATTCCTTGTTGACGAATGTGTTGGTAAAGGTTAAGTACTCTTGAAAGGAGAGATTGTCCTCACACCCTTTCCCTTCACAGGCCTAACTACTGCTAAGCCCTGCACTCAGCGTGATTTCAAGGACCTTAAAAGTTCAGACAAGAAAGGAAGAATAAAGAGGTCATAAGAACTCGGCGTACAGAAAGTTTATATCTGCCATTTTTTATGGAATAAATGGCGGTAAACATGGAAGCAACTATTAATGTGGACAAGCAGGGTCGCACAATTCTCCCTAAGGATGTGAGAAAGGCCCTTGGGATAGAGGGGGAGACGCAAATGGTGTGCAGGGTTGTTGGGAATAAAATTATGCTGGAAAAGTTCTCTATTGACTTGATCCGTAAAGCCTTCGTCGAGCTTGAGGAAATAGCTCCAAGCCTAGAATTGGATACAGTGAAGGTTGAGGGTGAGGATAAATACGTTGACAGGGAATATGCGCTCCACAAAATTGGGATTTGAGGCATTGGTTGACGTCGGCATCATAGTTCTCGCCCACTTCAGAAATCCCGCCCGCAAACATGCAGCCCAACTGTTGCTGGACGCCCTCACGCTTAAAAAGCGCATCCTAATTCCCGTAAGCACCTATCTGGGAGCCTACGTTGTCATGACGAGATACCTAAAACTCAGAAGTAGCCATGTGGCAAAGGCTCTATTGAAAACCCTATCCATCGAATCCCCAGCCTTCTATGGGAACCTTCCGAAAGCCGTCGCCGAAAAAGCCATAGCCTCAGCATCAGAGCTAAGCGTATCTTCATGGGACAGCTACCTAATAGAGTTAGCCAAAGAGCTCGGAATCAACAAGATATATACAGTAGACGAAGAACTGTCAAAGAAAGTCAAAGATATGGAAGTTGAAA
This sequence comes from Nitrososphaeria archaeon, assembly GCA_014361085.1. GTDB lineage: Archaea > Thermoproteota > Nitrososphaeria > JACIWG01 > JACIWG01 > JACIWG01. The sequence continues at coordinate 13,479 of JACIWG010000015.1, read as the reverse complement.
ACCCCATTCCTAGAAACGTTATGGAAGAATATCACCAATACATACGTGTGCACATAAGACACGCGAAATTTCCATGAGGCTTTTAGGCTTCTACTCTCTCTTATAAGCAGGTCTAAGCTTACTGAAGAAGATGCTTTAGTGTTGGGTGAAAAGATAAGGCATGGGATCGCTGAAAGGCATGGAATGTATTAGTTGCAGCTGGTCGTTGACGCAAATGTTGTTATAGCATCTCTTATAGGTAAGGGTACAGTATTTTTGTTGCTAAAGCAGTTGGATAGGGCTGGAGTAAGACTAATTTCACCATCCTTTCTTAAAGAAGAAATAGATGAGCATTTTGATGAAATAGTTGGAAAGTCAGGCTTAGACTCTATAACCTTGAAATACTTGTTTTCTGAGGTTTTAAACCTAATAGAAATTGTGCCTAAATTCAAGTATGAGATGTTTATAGCTGAAGCGGAAAGAATTTGTTCCGACAAAGATGATTTACCATATTTAGCTTTATCCCTATCTTAAGTTCCAATTTGGTCCTTTGACAGGAACTAGAACACGATTGTAGAAAGGTTGGAATAAAATTTGATATATCAAATGAAACGATGTAAAAATCTTTTGAACTCTTTAACAAAATTATCTACAGGTATCTTAAAGGTGGTGATAGTTATTCTTAAATACCTTGTTTTAAACCATTTTATTGTATGAGCAGTTTAAAAGAAGAGTTTCTGGAGCTTCTAGAGCGTGACAGAGAGTTTAGGTATGCTGTAGCCGGATTCTTGGGCCTAGACGAGATCTTAAAGAGGCTGGATATGCATGAGCAGAGGCTTGTTGAGCTTAGGGAAGAGGCTGTGAAACTTAGGGAGGACATGATTACAGGATTTAAGAGATATGATGAAGAAATTAGGAAGCTTAGGGAAGATATGGTTGCTGGCTTCAAGAGGCACGATGAAGAGATTGTGAAGCTTAGGGAGGATATGAACAGGGGCTTTGCTTTGGTTGAAAGGCATATTTCTGCATTGGTGCAAGATGGGGGATATTGTCTGAGGAAGCGTTTAGAGAAGGGTTGAAGGCTGTCGTTGAAAAGGAATTTAACTTTAGGGTTGAAAGGTGGAGGGGATACGATGATGAAGGGAAAGTTTTTGGCTATCCTAGCCTTATAGAAGTAGATGTAGCCGTCCAAGATGAAAAGATAATATTAATTGAAGTTAAATCTCATGTTGACGTATCTGACGTGTTCGAGTTCAAGAGGAAGATGGAATTTTATGAAGAGAAGACTAAGAAGGGTGTGTCTAGAAAAATTATTGTTACACCTTATGTGGAAGAAAAGGCATTTGAGGCTGCACTCAAATTCGGTATAGAAGTATATACTAAGGTTTAAAATTAAATTTATTCCATGTGTGATGATAATGTGTAGAAGCTTCCTTCACACTCTATCCTCTCTCATTCGCTGTAGTTCAGCAGTTTTCAAAAAAAGATAGTCTTAAATAGATGGATGAAGGAATATGAGTTTACAGCGTGGACTTGTTAGGATGATGCGGAGAGGCTTCAGATGAGGGGACTTCCTCCATGTGGATGACCTTGGGCTGGAAACGGCCTGGGCGAAGACATGTGGGGTGGGTTCACCCTGACAGGGTTGGAGGGTGATGCCGAGTCGCCGATGAACTTGGAGGCGGACAAGCTTGGTGAAGACCAAGGTTTACGTATGTCGACATAGACCAGAACCCGAGAAACACTATATTTTAAGTAGTTGACGGAGAAGAGGTCTTATACAAAAACTTATGCCAGAAAATAATATGGAATGTTTGTTGAAAATAAAGGGTGTTCAGTGTTCTCGTGCAAGGGGGTATAGGATGTTTGTGTTGATTTTGGGAAAAGATTTTTTTGTCCCCCCTCCTACTCTTTAAGTGATAGGATTGATATATTATCTTAAAATTTTTCTCTTAAAGAAGGGTTTTCTCCAGTCAACCTTCACCCTCTCCCTCCTAATAGCATCCCTTTCCTCAGCATACTCTCTCGCCAACTCTGTAGCCTTTAAGACTGAATCATTCAGCTCCTATATCCCTTCAAGTGGACTTTACATGATTTTAAACGGTTCAACACCATCAGAAAGCCTCTTTAATCCCACATTCGCAACACTTTTAAGGGATTCTGGTTTAAGCCAAATTTCTCTTCAAAGGCTCTTTAAAGCTAAAATTATAACCTCAACATGCACTTTTGAAGTAATGGTTAGGGCTGTAGACGATGTTAAAGCCTTCCTAAAACATTATAATGTTAATGGTTCACTTGCCTCAAACATATTGGACGCGAATGTGGGTGAACTTTTAGCCTTAAGGGCTGGCGTAAAAGTCGGCGACAGCCTCATCTTAAGCTTAGCTGGTGAAAGAATCTTTAAGGTTAATGTTTCAGGAGTATTCCGCTCCCTCAGCCAGCTTGATTCGGAGGTTATCGTAAGCTTAGCCCTATCGGAAAAGGTCTTTGGAGATGGGAAAGTTTCTGTTATAGAATTCTATTCAGAGAATGTTAGGGTGTTGGCTAATGTTTTGCCTAGGGGGTTGAGGCTTTTGAAGGTTCAGGCTACTGAACCCTTTCTTGAAGGCTTAAGCCTTCAGACTTCAGCTTTCCTGCAAGCCTGGTCGACTGTAGCATGCACTCTTATTGCTGCAGCCTTCTACACCGTATCCTCCAGGCTTACTATGGAATCAGGCTACGAAATAGGGCTTTTGAGGGCCTTGGGTGCAAGGAAAAGGCTCATATATTTTATCATGTTCGCCATCATCCTAACACTATCCCTTATTTCCTCAATCTTGGGAACAGCCTTGGGTGTTGTAGTCGTCCAATCCATTTCATGGACCCTATCCTACGCTTTCCCTGGAATGCCTCTTGAACCATTCCTCGAACCATTTCAGGCTATTCAGATAACAGTTTTAGCCCTATCATCTTCTATCGCATCCTGCACCATATACATTTTAAGGTGGAGGTTTTGAATCTTCTAATCTTCAAATACATTAGGGTTGGGAGGCTAATTTTCCTTCTCACACTACTAACCCTGTCATCGACACTATTTTCTATAACATGCTTGAGCCTTCTAGGCTTCTACAGCAGCTTCTCGTCCATGCTTGATGTTGGAGGAAACGTTTTAACCGTATACGGTAGAGGTTCAAGCACACCCTTTACAGGACTTGTTCCAGCACAAATTTCCAATATTCTCTCTAATGTTAGCGGTGTCCTAGCATCGAGTCCAGAGGTTCTTGCTCCATGTGTTTTGGACGGTAAGCCTGTGTTCTTGAGGGCTGTGATCCCAGAATATTTTCTCAAAATTCAACCTGTTAAGGTTGTTGAAGGTGAAATGTTTGAGTTCAGTCAACTTGACTCCGCCTGCGTCGGATTTAGGCTTGCTAAACTTATGGGCTTAAGGGTTGGGGAAAGGATTCTTGTCCAAAGCATTCTAGTCGACAGATACGTTGAACTACACGTTGTAGGCGTTATCGAATCGAACTCTCCCTTGGATGATGAAATTCTTGCACCACTTTATGTTGGACAGTGGCTTAGGGGTTCAGACTACGCCCACGCTACCCTCGTGAGGCTTAAGGTTGACAGAAGCCGTTTAAACATTTCAAAAATCTATCAAGTTTTAGGTGTTGAAGCATCATCTGAAACGCTATCCACTGTAACCAGCATCCTCAAACCGCTTCCACATACTCTGGCACATTTCAGGGTTGAGGATGTTGGAATAGAGTATGCTGGCAGCTTCATGGAAGGCTATCTTGAAAGGTATGGGTTGACGAAGGACACCATTCTAGCCCTCTCTATGGCAGTCTTTCTTTTCTCTAGCGCAAGCGTCATATTCGCCTGCGAAACAGTCCTTGCACAGCATTCAAGAGAGCTTGAAATATTAAAGTCTCTTGGTGCCTCAAGGAGGCTTCTGAAAAGAGATATTATGTTAAAGCTTATGCCACTGTCTTTTGCAGCATCACTTTTAGGCATGCTTCTAGCATTCTCCTTCATAAAGCTCATTCAAAACCATATTCTATTACTCTCTCACACCATACAGTTTACCCTTGACACAGCAGCTGTAGCCCTAAACTTTATCCTACTCTTAGCCCTTATAGCATTCAGCGTCTGGAAGGCTGAACTCTAATGAAAACCTTTATTCTCATGCTATCTCTCACACTTTTAGCCTTCTCTCTCAGAATCTATCCGACAATCATTTCAAGCCTACCCTTTTCAACAGACTCTTGGCCCATCATAGGCAACACGAAGCTTCTTATAGAAAATTCTCCAGTCAACCTGGATAGTCCAATAATGGATGGATACAACTGCTACTGGCCAGCGAGCAGCATATACGCTTCAACCTTCTCTCTTGTCACAGGCTCCAATATCCTAGATGGGGTGGGCTTCTCAATACCGTTCGCTGGAGCCTTGGCGGTCATAATCTTCTACACTCTAGCCTACAGACTCTGTGGAAGCCATAGGATATCATTCTATGCTTCAGCCATTATAGCATCATCTTACCCCTACACTTTCTTCACTGCTGGAGTGACAAAGGAGACGTTCGCAAGCCCGCTTCTGATGCTTATCCTTCTACTTTTCACTTCAAAAGGTGGGTTGAAAGAGTATATGCTCTTCACTTTAGCCTCAGCAGCCCTTGTCCTCTCACATCATCTTACAACTTTGGTTGCTTTAACTGTTTTAGCGTGCACAACATTAGCTCAGCATATTTCAGGCTTTAGAAGGAGTGAGTTCGACTGGAAAAGCATTCTCTCAACCGCCATCCTATTATCTTCAGCCCTAGTGGACTTCATCTTCTACGCTCACAACGGCTTCAAGATAACATTATCAGCCTCAGACATCCTCTCAGCCTCATCATATCAGCTTCTCTTCTTCACACTAATGGCCTACACTGTCTTCAAACCTTCTTCAAACTCTTGTTCTAAAAACTTCTTTTTCATGGCAGCCGTGTCAGCCGTGGTCACGTTTATAGCCATGCTTACAACAGTAAGGCCTATACTGCCAGACGCTCCCATACTGCCAAAATATTACCTAATCTATTCTACACCATACATCATATACTCTGCCCTAGCAGTCCTAGGCCTAAAACTAAAGAAGACTTTCCATCTTATGCCAATGTTCTGGCTTTCTTCTACTCTAGCCCTTGAAGCCTACTCTGCCTTCGGCTCAACACCACTTGGCCTAGCCTTAGCCTGTAGGACACTAAACTTTCTCTCCATACCCCTTGCCATATTTTCAGCATCAGGCCTACATAGGCTTGATAGAGTAAAGGGTAATATGCTTGCAGCCTCAATCCTTTTAACTATTGTCTGCTTGAACATCTACACCGTCTACTCTGCAGTTTCTTTTAGAGAACGTTATCTTGGATACTTTTGGCTCTACAGTATACCAGAGTACGAGTCAGCTGCATGGCTTTCATCATACAATGGTACCGTTTCATCTGACGTGAAATTCTCTTACCTTCTAGAAGGGTATTTTAAGGTTAAGGTTGATGTCCTACAGGCTCTAAAATATTTAAGCGGTAAAGGGTGCAGTCCAAAAGTAATGCTCTTATATGATCAGATGAGTGAAAACGGTTACGTGCTCTATGGAGGATACAGTGTAAACCTTCCAGAAGGATGGACGAGAAGGCTTGAAGGTCTTGAAAGAATATACTCTAACGGTCAAGCCAAAATATTTTATGGTGCAAGAATATGATAGAATTGTATAATGTTCGTAAGTCCTACGGCAACATAGAGGTTTTGAAGGATGTAAACCTAAAGGTTAGAGAAGGCGAATTCATATCAGTTAGAGGCAAATCTGGTGCTGGAAAGACCACTCTACTAAAGATATTGGGCCTACTGGATGATCCTGACGGTGGCGAAGTTAGAGTGTTCGGAAAAGACGTCAAAGGCTTAAACGATGATGAAAGGTCAAGCATAAGACTACATTATATAGGCTTCATATTCCAATTCTTCAACCTAATACCATCACTTACGGTCATGGAGAACATAGAACTACCCCTAGCCTTAGCCGGAATAGGTAAGCAGGAGAGAAGACTTAGGGTGCAAGAGCTCCTAAAATATTTCAACCTAACAGGCTTAGCCCACAGACTACCTGACACATTAAGTGGAGGTGAAAGACAACGTGTAGCCGCAATACGGGCTATAGTCAACAACCCAAAAATAATTTTGGCAGACGAACCAACATCAAGCCTTGACAACGAAAACTCTCAACTCTTAATGGAGCTGCTCACCAAAATCAACAGAGAAAAAAGGGTTACAGTAGTATTAACTACAACAGACCTTTACGAGAAACTTCCGGCCACTAGGGATTACCTGCTTATGGAAGGCCGCTTAATCGAACATTAGATGAAACAAATTCGAATGATAAAAGTTGTCGTTTGAAGGAGGTGAAAGCTGTAGAGCACGTTCGGAAAACCCTATAACTTTTATTAAATGTTGAAATGTCATGATATAAGCTGTCTGGAGGTTTTAAACATTATAAATTTTTTAACAAGAAACAATTTTTATCGACATCATCATAGTATTCGCTTGGAGGCTGAGAAGCCAGTTTTCCCTTATACTTTCATGAACATTGCTCCCTTCAACCTTTAACGTCTAAAAACCTTTTTTAAAGTTTCCCCCATTAAGAGTATGGAATTAAGGGAATATTTGCTAACAAAAAAAAAAAGAGGATATAAGAACATTAGATGTGAAGAGGAGGCTGCTTGAAGTTAATGTAAACAAAAATTTTATTGTGGCTGTTGCCGGCCCTAGAAGAGCGGGAAAAAAATTATTTCCTCTACAGCTTAATAAAAAAGCAAAAATTTAAATGACATCGAATACCTTTCCGTAAATTTTGAGGAAAATGTTACAGTAGACGATCCTACTGAATTACCTATAATCCATCAGGAAATTTATGGACAGTTGCCCGAATATCTTTTCTTCGATGAAGTTCAAGATCAAGGCAACTGGCAGAAAACCATATACACTTTATACGAAAAGAAAAGATATTACATATTTATAACAGGCTCTTCATCAAAATTGTTGAGGAGAGAAATTGCCACACAGCTAAGGGGAGCGGTAACGGTAAAAATTCTATCCCTTCTCTTTTGCAGAAATTCTGCCTTTAGAAAATGTAGTCTCACAAGAACTGTGCAAAATAGGCCTTGAACCAAACAAACAAATCTTCTACTGGAAAGACAACACCGGAAAAGAAGTAGACTTCATAATCCAATATGAAGGAAAAACTAAAGAGCTAATCCAAGTGACATATGCCTCAGACATAGGCGAAATCGAAGATAGGAAAATTGAATCAATTATAAAGGCCAGCGACCAACTCAGCTGTAACAACCTAATCATAATCACATGGGGCTACGGAAACCAAAAAACAGTATGCAAACAAAACAGTAAAGTTTACACCATTCTGGAGATGGGCAATAAACCTCGATTATCAAAAGTAAGCGTTACAGAAGTTCTACGGGAAAGTCTAAAACTAAGTTCTTAAACGAATTAAGTGTGCTTAAATTTTTTAAGACGATATTGTTGAACATGTTTCTCAAGAAACACATACTTTAATCTTGTCAATTTTGTATGGCAACAGTATAATCAAACTATCCCCTCTCCCATAAGTTTCTAAAGTGAAAGTTTGTCATAGAAGTCCGGTGCCCCCTTTTGCTGTTAGTATGTGATAATTTATGGCTGCAACATAGTTTTATCCCACTATAGAAAAGGTAAAAGCTTAAATCCCACTAAATAAATAAAAATAAGTTAGGTGGGAAAATGAGTATTCTAGAGTTAGACAGCAAAGGAAGGCTTACTCTGCCAAAAAAGATCAGGGAATCACTTAATATTGGGAGAAAGGTCCTGATCATAAACGCCGGAGACCACCTTAAAATAATCCCTCTACCCTCTGACCCATTCCAAGTTCTACATGGCGCATTTAACATTAATAAATCGTTTAAAGATCTGAGAAAACAGGCGGAGCTTACCGCGGTTAAAGAAGCTGAAAGAAAGGAGGCTGAAGGCTAATGCCTCTGCTTGAGAACGATGTTGTCTTCGCATACTTAAACGAGTACGACCCTAACCACGACATAGCAGAAAGAATCTTTCAAAAGCTAAGAAACAGGCAGGTGAATTTGGATATTTCAAGCGTTAGCCTTATTGAGATGGAGCTGATTTATAGGAGTGAGAAAATGGAGGATAGGCTTCTAAAAGATTTAGCGGCCATAGCGGCGTTGCCTAACGTAAAATATATCGCGTTAACTCCGGACATGACTGTTGCAAGTGTATATCTGAGGCAAACTCTGGGCTTAACATTCTTTGACTCACATTATGCTGCAGTTGCACTGAACTTGGATAGAAAAATCATTTCCTTCGATCAAGCATACGATAGGGTTCCCGGTTTAACACGAATAAGGCCTGAAACAATTTAACATATTAGAGAAGAGGGTGTTAAAGTTTAGGACCCAAGATTATAATATTTAATTCTGCAATCGCTTTGAATCTCTAACTCTTCTTTCTTGAACCCTTCACATAGCCGTAAAATATTTTCCCGTACCATCTAAACCTTTCTTCAACTCCATAAAAGTTATCTAAAAGACTTTATTTGTGGAGTAGCTGACCTGATGAGTAAACTTTTGTACCCGCCATAACATGCTGGTATCACTAAAAATACAAATATGATAAAAACCTTTAGATATTATCTGTTCTCTTTCCAAAGTATTAGCTGATACAAGAGCTAATCTTTTATAAAAGGTCCTAGATGTCTTTAGAAATTTATTATAGAACTTCTTGAAAAGTGGGCGATTGTAAAGTGCACTAGAATTTTTTTAAGAGCGATAATGTGTTTGCAGCATTAAAGTATACTACATGGATTTTGGAAGAATTTTTTGAAGTATGCTCGCGTAAGCTGGTTTTAGAATGTGATAAAAATACTAGAATATTTATTATTTTACCAGACTTTTATCTCTATTCTGGTGCTTGGTTTAAGTCAGGAGACCGTGTCTAGGATTGGCAAGAAGGGTGCTATTTACATACCTAAGCGTGTGTGTAAGCAACTAGGTATAGGTGAAGGTGATAAGGCTGTGATGAAGATTGAAGGCAAAAGGCTTGTGCTAGAATTCATACCCGACCCCCTATCACTTGCCATGAAAGTTAAGAAATGGGCTAAAACTACGGTAGAAGGGTTTGAGAAAGAGTCTGAAGGAGATGCAGGTGGCCCAAGAAGGCTTAGAATGATATTAAAGCTTTAATGGAAAAGTGCTTGTCACCCACATTTTAGTAATCCGCTTAAAGTATCATAAAATGCTAGTGTTTTCATTAATTTTATTTTGGAAAATATATTTTTACCGTTACTTACCGTTACGTAACGGTAAAATTTATAAGGGTTAATGTGAGAAAGAAAAAAATGTTTGAAGCAATTAAAAAAGGGGAAAGTGAAACTTTGGAATTTAAGAGTTCTTTATCAGATTTTGAAGAAATTCTTGCAACAATTTCAGCCTTCTCAAATATTAAGGGGGGAACAATATTTGTTGGAGTCGATGATAATGGCAACATTGTTGGTGTACCCATTGGAAGGAGAACTTTAGAAAATTATAGGATGAGGCCCAGAAAACCTGGAACTTTAGTCTGGGATGAATGGTCAAAGTTTAAAAATTTTCCTTAAAGTATGTTTTGCCTTAAATCGTATGTTCTGAGCCCAAAGAGGATGGCATTGCGAAAGCCAGATGTTAGCCCATACGTTAACGAGACTTATGAAATGGGGAAACTGTGATCCCCATGAACCAGCAGATGTGACTGAAGGCGTAAAGGCAGGCTATCCGCTGGAACCTCGCACCAAATGGTGTGTTTCCAGCAAAATAGAACCAGATGGTGACAGATGAAGCCTAACATGAAGAAAAAGCTGGAAGCTTCCGACATGTGTCGAGGAGATGACGTCACATCCTAACTATCATTTATATACAAATTATGTTATCTGATTAGGTGGAAAGTTTATGGCATATGTTGTTGAATATAAGTGTGCTAGATGTGGTTCAAAGTATAAACCTAATATTCCTCAAACAGTCTGCAAATCATGTAACGGCCCACTTCTAGCTGTCTACGATATCGAGTTAGCTAAGAAAGTTTTAGGTAAACATGTTTTCTCCTCTAGACCTAATAGCATGTGGAGATACCTTGAACTCCTCCCAATCTCAGATGAAAGAAATATTGTTTCTCTAGGAGAAGGATATACTCCACTAATAAAGCTAGAACGTTTGAGAGAAAAGCTTGGGCTTAAAAACCTTTACATGAAAGATGAGGGTAGAAATCCTACAGCCACATTCAAAGACCGTCCAATTTCTGCTACTGTGTCAGTTTTAAAGGAACTTAATGTGAAATCTGTAGCAATACCTACAGCGGGTAACGCTGGAGCATCTTTAGCCGCCTACGGTGTAAGGGCAGGATTAGATGTCCACATTGTCATGCCATCTGATACACCTAAAACAATATACATGGAAGCAGTCTTCCACAATGTTGACGTGAAGTTGGTTAATGGCCTGATAAGTGATGCTGGCAAATATGTTGCTGAAGCCGTGTCCAGATACGGCTGGTTTGACATATCAACAATGAAGGTTCCATACAGGGTTGAGGGAACCAAAACAATGGGTTTTGAGGTTTGCGAGCAGCTCGGATGGTCTTCCCCAGACGTTATCATATTTCCAACCGGTGGAGGTGAAGGTGTCATAGGAATATGGAAGGCTTTCAAGGAACTAATAGAACTCGGTTGGGTTAAAAGGATGCCGAGAATAGTTGTAGTCCAATCAGAATGCTGTAAACCAATAGTTTCAGCCTACAATAGAGGAAGTGAAAGAGTAGAATTCTTTAGCGGATGCAAAACAATCGCCTCAGGCCTAAGAGTTCCCAAACCCTTTGCCGACAAAGAAATACTAAAGATAATCAGAGAAAGTGGAGGAACAGCCGTGGACGTAAGCGAAAAAGAGATAATCAACTCATTAAATGAGCTTGCCTCTAAAGAAGGTATCCTAGCATGTCCAGAGGGGGCAGCAGCATACGCTGCAGTAAAAAAACTATTAGATTATAAGCTAATAGACAAGGATGAAGAAACAATAGTATATAATACAGGTAGCGGATTAAAATATATGGACCTACTCTATCAGACACCAGATACTTAAAATGTTCGCAAAAGTAGTGTAACTTTATTAGAGGATAATTTAAATTAAACCTCTATGCTTACATCTATGAACTTCCTGTACCAGTTTTCATATTCTTCAACGGTTATAATATGGATTTCGAATGGTGTAACTAACCCTATCTCTTTAGCTATTGATGCAAGCAGTCTCCCCCTCCATAAAGGATTAATTGCATTGTCTATGATAATTAGTAGGCCAACGTCACTTTCAACGCTCACACTATTTCGTGCATAGCCTCCGAATACCATTTAGCCTACAATTTGAATCAAATCTTTTACAAACATCTTTAATTTTCTTCAAATAATTTTCAACATTATCCAAATATTCTCTTCTAATCTTTAAATATTCACATTCTAGACATTTAAACACCTCAAGAGCCTTTTCACTGAACTTTAGAAGTTTTGCTGCTATATTCATATCATATTCTCTTGAAAGATAACGGGATGAAGTATATGCTTCTTCTAGAAGATAGAGTCCCTCAAGGTTGTCCCCAATAAAATTTTCCACCTCTTTAGCATCATAGACTTTAGCAACCTGATTATAGAATTTGTCTTCGGATAATCACCTATCCTCCTATAAAGCAAATATTTAGAATAGAGCTGAATAAACCGTTCCATGCTAAACAATGCAATATCATATTCGCCCAGCTCAAAACCGCCTCTAGCATTTCTTAGAAAAAGATAACGTCATCCTATTCAACAGTTCAAAGCTCACTGAAACCCATCCTTAAACAAACATTTTATCAGTAAAACTTTTGGTATAAGATACAACTTAAAATACATGTGCTTATTCTATCAAACATAAGCGGCTTAAAACATTCACCATTATACGTTCAGTATCTTAGATGTCACAATACTATTGCTAAAAATATTGTAAAAGAGTGTTTAAAGAATTGTAGGCTTTAAACACTAAACCAACCCTTTATTATGTAAATGTACGTTATATACTGTGCTCTTGCTGCCTGCTTGTTTCCAGTGTTAAGATATATCCATAGAGACTTAGGTACTCCAAAAAAGAGGTACGTTAGAACAGTTGACAGCTTAATGAATCCAATCTTTTTTGCAGCTCTACCAAAAATGTAATAGTCTTTCGGTCTTTCTCTAGAATGTGCATAATGGTAACAGTATGGTCTTGGAACAGAAAGCCACTTGTACCCTCGGCCTTCAACATACATTCTAATATAATGGTCTTCTAGCACATGCAGGTCCCTTGGAATCCTTATTCCCTCAACAGCCTTTCTCCTAACTATAGTATCATGTGTTAAACCCCTCTTTCTTCCAGCCTTAACAGCAATCCACATCTCATCTTTTCCATAAAGTTTGCCCATTGCACTGTATCTTGCAAGGTCAGAGCTTGACCTTTGAAGGGCTGCACCCCATACTGCTCCAACCTTAGGATCTTTTAGATAAATTTTAGCATAATCAAACCAGTTATCACATAATATAACGTCACTGTCCAAGAACACGAACCAGTCTGTCTCAACCGCTTCTATACCCAACTGTCTTGATGTAGCCCTATTCCCTTTAGTGTCCATAATTATTTTTACTCTAGGATAACTTTTTAGTAGCTCAAGAGTTCCATCAGTGCTTCCACCGTCAACAGCAATTAAACTGTTTACTGGAATATTCTTGTAAACTGAGTCGAGACATTCTTTTAGACACGGTTTCATACTATTCTTTGTCAACATTATGGCGTCAACAGACGAGGGTACTGGCATCGTTTGAATGGAACATGCTATAGTATTTTAACATTTAAGATCACAGTACCTGAAGGTTCTAAATCCCTATTTGCAGGATAAGCTTATAATCTGGCAATAGTATTCCAAATTTGACTGCACTTGAAGGTTTCTGTACTCATAATCTCGTATAAGAGGGCGAAATATCTTAGAAACGCTATTGGCTCACTCTCAAAACAGACTATAAAGCCTGATGAAGTAATTGTTGTCCTAAAACCTTCTAACGATGGAAGTGAGGAGGTGATAAAAGAGTTTTCAGACAGACTTAGCATAAAACTACTAATACAAGAAGGGGTTGGTCCAATAGACGCATACACTAAAGGGATAAAAAATGCTTCAGGTGAAATTCTCCTCTTTCTTGACGATGACGCTATAGCTGAACCGGACTGGGTTAAAAAATACATTCAACTATTTAATGAAAATCCAAATGTTGGAGGGATTACGGGGCTGGCCTTGAAGGCTGAGCTAGTAAATGATAGTGTTATTTTAAAAGATGAACTATTTTACGAAGACTCTTACAAAGAATCACATGCTATAGGCATTCATAGATACAGGCTTGAAATTCTCAACG
>JACIWG010000147.1:758-3554 GCA_014361085.1 Nitrososphaeria archaeon | reverse complement strand
CTATGCATCATATCGACATCGATATCGAACCCGATATAAGCGTATATAAATATTGTGGAAATTTGTTAAATGTTAAAAAATTTTATTTACATGCTATTATAAAGTTTGTTGATGCCAAAAACAAATGCCGTCTTATTTGATTTAGGTGGAACACTAGTAAAGGGTTCAGACACTCTTGAAGTTGCAAAAGTTTATGCATCAATAATGGAAAAATATGGTGTTGTAAGGAATGTGGAGGAAATTGCAAGAGTTTATGAGGAATTAAATACTTCAAGCCTTTTAAAGAAAATTATTCTTATGGAGGGAAGATTTTGGGTAAACTTTAACCTACTACTACTTGAGAGGCTTAATGTTAGAGATAGAGTTTTAGAAATTGCTGATGTCATGGACAGGATGTGGTGGAACCATGTTAAAATAACATTATACGAGGATGTAGTTTCAACATTGGAAACTTTAAGAGGGGACAATATTACTTTAGGTGTGATTTCAAATTCTCTTGAAAGTGATATCGAACATATTTTAAACTTGGCAGATATTGGAAGGTTTTTTACGATAAAGGTTGGAATAGATACCTTCAAATGTGTTAAGCCTGAAAAAGAAATTTTTACCAAAACAATTGAAAAATATTGTTTAGATAATAAGAGGACTTTATTTGTAGGAGATTCTCTAGAAAATGATTACTTTGGTCCATTAAATGCTGGAATCAAAGCAATACTATTGGATAGGCTTGATAAAATTAGGGTAGAGAGTGTGAGGAAGATTAGTAGTTTGATAGAGCTAATTGACTACCTTTAGAGCTATAGGTCTTTCCAGTATTTTGTTTGAAATTCTACATCAACCTTTGTTATTATTTCAACAAGAGCTGGTTTCCCATTCTTGGTTTCATTTATAGCCCTTTTAAGTGCGGGAGATATTTCATCAGGTTTCTCTATTCTTTCACTGTATCCACCCAAGGATTCAGCCAACTTCGCATAGTTTCCAGAAAGTTTAGAAGTTGAGGGCGTCCATTCAAAGTAAGTTCCCATTCCCGAATTGTTGACCAAAACAGTTAATATTGGAATCTTTTCTCGCACAGCTGTCTCGAAATCCATGCCAACCATGCCGAAACCAGCATCACCTATAACGTTTATGACTGTCTTATCTGGGCATGCAAGTTTAGCGCCCATTGCACCACCAAGAGAATAGCCTAAAGTGCTATGGTGTCCCCAACCTAGGTAGCCACGTGGTGTTACTGCTTCATAGAATGGTGCCAAATGGTCTCTAGGACAGCCTGCATCATGGGTTATGATAGTATTCTTCTTGTCGACAGTTTGGATAATTTCCCACACAACACGATAAGGGTTTATTGGTATTTCATTTGAAGTTAGCTTGGGCATCCACTCTTTCAACCATTCCTCCTTCAATCTTCTAATTTCATCCTCTAAACCTTCTCTATCTGGAAGTCTTACATTCTGCTTTTTAACTTCTTCAATAAGCTGTCTGAGTACAAGCTTAGCGTCGCCAATTATAACATAGTCTGCATAATAATCTTTGTTTATGTCCCATTCATCAACTGTTGATTGCACAATTATTTTACCCTTCGGAATTGGGGCGCCGATTACGGAAGTGGTTAAACCTCTCGTCAAGCTCGCACCAATTGCTAGAACAAGGTCAGCCTTTTTCAAAAAATGTGCAGCAACCTTGCTTCCGACCCTTCCACCTACACCAACGGAAAGGGGATGGTCTTCTGGAAATATACTTTTAGCCTTTAATGTGGTCATAACCGGCAACTTTAGAAGCTCAGCAAATTCTCTTACTTCATCCCATGCTTTTGCATAGAAAGCGCCTTCACCAACATAGAGCAGAGGGTTTCTAGCATTGGATAAAGCTTTAACAGCAGCCTTAATGTCTTCAGGATCTCCCGCACATTTCCATCCTTTAACAGGCTTATATGATAAGCTTGTATCCATATTTTCTTCAGCCAGATCTTCTGGAACTTCTAATACCACGGGACCAGTTTTACCAGACCTCAAGTATGTGAAAGCTCTTCTTAGAAACTCTTCAGTCTGCCTTTTAGAATTTATTCTTTCAACCCACTTGGTCACCTTATGTAAGGTGAAGAGGGCGTCAAAATCTTGAATGGGCCGGGTTCCAATCCTGTCCATGGATGATTGGTCAACGAAGACGAGAATAGGAACCATATCTGAGTAAGCCTGTGATATTCCTGAAAAGGCATTTTCTATACCCACACCACCTGCAACAAGAGCAACACCAGGCTTAAAACTTACACGTGCAAAACCATCAGCAATGTTTATCGCAACCCTTTCTTGTCGAACCAATATTGTTCTAACACCATATTCTGCACAAGGGTTTATCAGCTTGTTAGGAGGAAAGCATGTGACAAAATTCACACCCTCCATCTTCAAAATGTTAACGATGGCTTCCTTAACTTTCAAGAACAACGCCTCCTATCACTTATAGTATAATATCACTTTTTTATACTTTCTGAACATAAAAATTAGGGTAAATTTATGCCATTTTTAGAAAAATATTTTAATCCGTAGCTCAGCGTTTGCTAGTAGGTGCAATATTTGAAAAAAGTTTTCATCATATTATTTTTGATAACAATTTTATCTTCTATCATAACATATGTTAATGTCTATTCTATAGATGAACCCAAGGAACTTATCATCAATGGCCTAGTTGAAAATCCAATGAAAATTTCTTATAATGAACTAAAGGATTTTCCAAAAGTTTGGGAAATAGTTGAGCTTTGGTGTGTTGAAGGATACAGGGTTGTAAAATACAATTGGACAG
>JACIWG010000147.1:0-748 GCA_014361085.1 Nitrososphaeria archaeon | reverse complement strand
ACAGGTGTTCCATTAATTTATTTGCTTTCAAAAGCTAAATTTAAAGATGGTGCAAAAGAAGTCATATTCTATGCATCTGACAGCTTCACATCCAGTATAACTTTAGATGAAGCTCTAGACCCAACAGTAATTTTAGCTTTAGAAGCTAATGGAACAAGTTTGTCAGAAGTAAAAGGAAGAGAAGGAGGTTATCGTATAATCTTACCCTGTAGATGGGGATACAAGTGGGTTTCCCACGTTACAAGAATCGAAGTAATTGATTACGATTATAAAGGGTTATGGGAGTTTCTAGGTTACTCTGATGATGGAAAAATGCAAATCTGTCCTGAAACTTTGATAGACAATAAAATATTTAAACTAAATCTTGAAGCATACAAAATTAATATCAGCGGATTTGCTGAAGGAAAAGTTAACAACATAAATTTTAACTGTAATGAAAAAGTTTTAAAAATAAATTTCAGCTTCTACTCAAATGAGAAGACATTTCTTAATCTTTTTGTAGAAAAAGGAAACGGGTACAATGATATAGATTTGCTTGTAGATGAAGGAGAAGCAAATATGATATTATTAGAAAACAAGAACATTAGTGTAATTTTATTAGAAGGTATAGAAGGAGCGCATACTTTAACAATTTTAGTCTACAGAAGCGGAATAGAAGAACAGGAAAGCATCTTTAATCCAATAATTTATCTGACCATCTTAGCCGTTGTAGCTGTAATATGTTCAATCTTTATTTTAAGATACAAAA
>JACIWG010000146.1 GCA_014361085.1 Nitrososphaeria archaeon | reverse complement strand
ATTATACGAAAGTGCATTTAAACTTTTTCATAAAAATAATTTCATACAATGTATTCATTGCACCCAATATGTTATATTATCTAACAAAGTAGAGGAAACAAGTATTTAAGTAAATTATTTTGTAGGTGTCTGTATGCTCGAAGATGTACGTGAATGGTATAATATGGAGCTTGCTCTTAAAGCTGTTGAATCGTTGAAGAGAAATGGTTTTAGCGCCTACTATTTTAAAGGTCGTTCTGAGGCTGTGGAGAAGATTTTAGGCCTTGTTCCTGAAAAAGCTGTCGTTGGCGTTGGTGGTTCTATAACTGTTAGGGAACTCGGTTTACCTGAAATTTTGTCTAAAAGAGGCCATGAAGTTATTTTACATAATTCTCCTGACACGTTTGAGAATAGGCGTAAAACTCTTGTTGCTGATGTTTTCCTTTCCAGCGTTAATGCTGTAACGTTAGACGGGAAACTTGTTTGTTTGGATGGTGTTGGAAATCGTGTTGCAGCCTTGGCCTTTGGACCTAAAAAGACTATTGTTGTTGCTGGAGTGAATAAGCTTGTTAGGGGCTTGGATGAAGCGTTATGGAGGGTTAAGAATGTTGCTGCACCTATGAATGTGAAAAGGCTTAATAGGAAGGCTCCTTGTGCTTTGAATGGCCTTTGTGTTGACTGTGATTCTAGTGAAAGGTTGTGTAGAGCAATTTTGATATTGGAGAAGGCTCCTGCCCGTTCAGATTTTCATGTGATTTTGGTTGGAGAAAGTCTCGGTTTCTAGTCTTAACCCTTCATTTATAGTATAAGAGAAGTTATGCTATCACTATTTCCTTTTTTTGGCATAACACGTCTATTAAATTATATTTTACCACCATTTTTTCTTTAACGGCATAGCAATTATTTCTCTTACCTCGAGCTTTTTCTTGGTGTCTTTGCTGAATATTTCTTTGCTTGTTATGGCTCTTGCGACTATGGCTGTATCGCTTCCTTCGCCGCTACCGGCTACGCCGATAACATCCTTATATGGTTCTATTATTTTCTTATCGCATGCTATGAGGATGACTTCTATGGCGACTTTGAAGCCCTGTCCTAGAGTATAGAATGCGTTTCTAACATCATCCATTCCCCTTTCATGTAGTGGTAGGTGGGTTTCGTCAGCTGCTATGCCTCCGAGTGCGATAATTTTTTCTTTAAACTCTTTCTCCATCTTCTCATGTGATACTACTACTATCTTTGCTTTACCCTTTAATGCTTCAACAAATTTTAGGCCTGTTCTACCTGATGTGCTTGCAACCACTACTGTGTTAATGTCTCCTTCTTCTAGTCTTTTGCTTACAGCCTCTATTACATCATCTGTATTTTCTGGACCCGGTTCTTTAAAATATGTTGAAACCTTTTCAAACTTATTCATATTAATTTTCCCTCTTTTATAACTTACACTGTTTAAACTTAAAGATTATCTTTGCCCAAATTACGATTTAATTTTTGTTCTCAAAAGTTTTTATAAACATTTATATTAAGATTTGAATAATGACCCTATATCAGAATATTGTGGATCAAAATATTGGATTATTGAGGGAACTTGATGAACTGGATAGAATTAGACACGAGGTTATGGCTCAAATGGGTTTTGTTGAAGATGGTTCAAGATTGAGGGCAGTCTTAATATTTCAATGGATATTCCGTCTGTATGTGCGGAAAAAGGGGGGAAGCGTATACTATTAAAATGGTAAAAAGATGTTTAAAGTGATAGTATAAGTTTAATTGGGCTAACTATTGAGGTTGCAAAAATTTTTTAATCAATTCTGTTTTACCAACCCTTCTCCGCCCATAAATGATAATTAGTTGAGCTGAATCCTCTAAATACTTTTTTCCAAGAAATCCAGTTCCTCAAGTCTGTCCACAAATTGTTGTAACATAAGTATAATACTTTGCATACAACTATATAAGAATTTTATATAATGATAATTAGCTAAAATTTTGACGGCCAAACACATATTTTTATTTCCCATCATCCCCATATATGGCACTAAAAATTTTTCATTACAATTTTAAATTTGCTTTTTTTCTTCAAAATTTATTAAATTGTCAATATATACTCTTAACCATGAAGATTGGTTCTAATGCTGTTGCTGGCGCCTTAATATTTGTTGGTGCAGCACAGTTCGTATTGTTTTTGATTGTTGCTGAAGCATTATATCCTGGTTATAGTGTTTCAAGAAACTATATTAGTGATTTGGGTGTCGGCCCATCATCTAATATCTTCAATTCCTCCGTCTTTTTGCTAGGTTTTGCTGCTGCGGCCAGTGTATATTATTTGAGAAAATCTTTTCCGGGCAAAAGGATTTTTCACGTTTTTATGCTTTTGTGTGGTGTTGGTGCAATGGGTGTAGGTGTTTTTACGGAAAAGTTTGGCATTGTACACACAATATTTTCGCTGATCGCGTTTGTTTTTGGAGCTTTATCGGCTATGGCTTCATTTAAGGTTCAGAAGAAACCATTTTCGTACTTTAGCCTTGTTTTAGGCACAATTTCTATCATTGCACTTATTATCTTTGTTGTATTCGAAGTACAAGAATACTTTTGGACGCCTTCGCTTTCTCAGTTTAATTATCTGGGACTTGGTTGGGGTGGTATGGAGCGTATTGTTGTTTACCCTGTTCTTGTTTGGGCTCTTGGATTTGGAGGCTATTTAATGGGAGAAAAATGAAGACTAGCTTAGTGTAACTCTTATGTGCATTCTTGGATCTTTAAGCTAAGATTTTTGGGTTAAGTTTCAGTTTAGGCACGTTTTCTTAATATCTTCTATTACATTTTTGTTTAAGGGTAATGTGGCTTTTTCCATTACCTCTGCCATTGCTATAATATTTTCTTCGG
Organism: Nitrososphaeria archaeon; assembly: GCA_014361085.1. Lineage (GTDB taxonomy): Archaea > Thermoproteota > Nitrososphaeria > JACIWG01 > JACIWG01 > JACIWG01. The sequence continues at coordinate 788 of JACIWG010000146.1, read as the reverse complement.
GTACAAAGTTTTCTGTTGAAGCAATAACCATTATACGGTTAGAGTATGGTATAGACTTTTCCAGCAACTCTATCAAAAATTTTTTGACCTTTTCTGGGTTTGGGCCTTGTGCTGTCGATATTGCTGACGGAAAATTTACCCATACTATTTTGTTTTCCCATTGTGCTAGCGCTTCTTCTAGTGGCAGGTCTCCTGTTGGTGGTGGCGTGAAAGCTTCTATGATGTCAACTTTTGAGTTTGTAATGTGTTTTGATAGGGCTTTCAGTTTTCCATCCATGTGTACGTCTAAAAGTTTGTCTTTTGAATGCAATATTTTTGCCAGTTTCTCGTATGTGGGTAGATAGTATTTTTCGAACATTTTCGGATTCACTATTAGACTATCTATGTTTCCTCCATACAATATTACCTTGGATGGTGTGTTGGCTGCTATTGGAAAAAGTTCTTTTTCATACTTCTCTTCTAGGATATCATATATTTCTTCAACAACTTCAACGTTCTTGGCCATGTCAAGGTAAAGTCTGTGCCCTACCCATTCGATTATAAGCTTCTGCATAGGCTCATATGGTAATGTGGAAATGACTATACCGTCTTCACCCAAACGTTTTATCTGGTCTTCGACTGGATAATAGTATGGTTTAAAGTGAAGGTTTTCTGCAATAAACTTTAGAACCTTATAGTCTTCTAAACTTTTCACCATAAAATTTGTTCTTATCGGCTGCAAACCCTTCCAGTCTCTGCCGAAACAGGCTTGTCCATATCCAATGCCAACTTTAAGCTTTTCAAAAACA
>JACIWG010000145.1 GCA_014361085.1 Nitrososphaeria archaeon | reverse complement strand
CACAATCCTCATATTTACTGGAATACTATTATGTTTCATAGGTTTCATTATAATATTTTTAGGTTCACTGGCTACAGTTTCAGGATCTGGTGTAAATATTTCTACTGGCGGCGTTATCTTCATAGGCCCGTTTCCTATAGTCTTTGGAGCTGGCGAATACGGCTTGCATCTTATATGGCTTTCTATAGTAATTGCCATTATAATGATCGCCCTTTTCTATATATTTGTAAAAAATTTAAAAAATATTTAGTGAATGACCTTTTTTATCCGCCCATAGATGTCGGTAAGAAGATTATGTCAAAAAGTAAGGAGACATCCTTCTCTAGAACCTCGTCAGCTAATTTTTTCAGCTCATCCCAGGGCCTATCAAGGTATCTGCTAAGATATTCTGGCTTCAGCGTCATCTTAACCCTCTGGTCTCCATTATAGAATACAAGTTGAAGCGATTTCCCATCAAAAATATCTATCTTACAATCTGAAATTGCCTTAACTCCATCTATTGTACAAAGATAAGGCTTCCTTCCAACAGTATACAATTCACATCCTGTAACATTTCCAAGCACACTTTTAGCATAGAGGAAAGCTTTTAGACCAAGCATAAGAAACGGCCCATAATGTCCATGATATGAAACAGCCCTTTCAACCTGCTCCTTACTGGGCTCCAACCGCCTTCTTCACCCCACTCTTTTCGAGAGCAACCAAAATCGGGTAAGAAACGATAACACTTAAAAGCCCTCCAACAGCATGCCATGGCCCCCATACAGTCAAAGCCCAACCTATTCCACCCATCATAATGAATGCTCCTATAATAAACCCTGCAACATATGCTGAAACTAGAACAATCAGCGAAACCCCTACAACACTTTTAATGTTAAAGCTTACATTATGCCTAAATAAAAGCATAAGTAAATCGAATACGGCTGCTGAAACCGCGAACCCTATCATCTGTGTTGAACCAGGTCTAAGGAAAAGTGTGACAAGAGCGCCTAACACACCAACAGCAGTTGCACTACCATATCTCCTGATAAACCATACTGTAACAAGAAGCGGAAAATATGATGCGACATCACAAAATATTGGAAGTCTGAACAATGTGAAGCCTAATGGTCCAATAGTTAAATTTAGGGCTGCCCAGAGTCCACTAAATATTCCGATAAATGCTATATGTTTTGTTTTGTTCATCAAACCACCATTATATTACTTTTAGCTAAAAAAGTAATACTATTTAAGCTTTATAATAAATAACTATTAATATCCAAACAAATATAGGAGTATGGTAAATTGAATGACATAAAAAGTACTTACCTGAAACTGGTTAAAGAGTATATGGATGAAATAAAGGAAGCGCTTAATGGTAAACTTGTCTCAGTATGCTTATTCGGGAGCATTGCAAGAGGTGACTTCACACGAGAAAGTGATATTGACCTACTCATTATAGCCAAAAATGTTCCAGATGATGTGGGAAGAAGACATTCTCTTTTTAGAGAATCTAGAAGAAAAATTCTTTCATCTGACACCGCGGTAAATCTCAGAAGGATGGGGTATTCTACAACATTTTCAGAAATCATATTAACACCTGAGGAAGTTAAAACGCATCCTCCAATTCTACTTGATATAGTAGAAGAAGGTATAATATTATATGATGATAATAATTTCCTTTCTTCCATAATTGATGAAGTTAGATGTCGGTTAAAAAAGCTTGGCGCTAAAAGGATTAAGCTGAAGCGTGGTTGGTATTGGTTGTTGAAGCCTGACGCCAAATTTGGGGAGGAAATAATAGTATGAGAAGTAAAGATATGGCTTTAGATTATATGGCACGAGCCATAAGATGTTTAGAGGAAGCTGAGCTTGCTTTTTCTAAAGAAGACTATTCTGGAACCGTTAGAAGGAGCCAAGAAGCTTTAGAACTTGCATCAAAAGCTATTCTAAGAATAGCTGGAATAGAATATCCTAGAGAACACGATGTAGGCCCAGTTTTAGATGCTGTAAGGGATAGGCTGCCAAACCCCGTCATCGAAAATCTTGATGCTATAATAAAATTGAGTAGTGAACTTGCATCGTTGAGGGGGCCAGCCATGTACGGTTATGAAAGAGAGGGAATACCTGCAAGAGAAGCGTTTAAGAAAGATTATGCCTTCGAAGTGTTTACAGAAGTGGAAAGGCTAGTTGAAATTATGAGGAAAGCATTATATGAAGTACTTTAAGTTTAGATTTTATATCATAAAACTAAAAGCCGCGAACATGTGAATAGAAGATGAAGATAAGTGTTATCTTACCAGTATACAGGAATGGTTCATGCTTAAATGAGATTTTAAAATCTTTGTCTGAAGACCCTTATCCTGAAAAAGAGGTAATAGTTATAGTTGATGAACCTACAAAAGAATGTTTGAATACCCTAAATAATTTTTCAAGCCTAAACAATTTTAAGATAATCTTAAATCAGAAGAGAAAGGGTAAAGTTAATGCTTTGAACAGGGGTATAGAAGAAAGTTCTGGAGAACTGTTACTCTTTATTGATTCGGATGTATACATTCCTAATGACAGTAAAAATTTTCTAGAAAGTTTGGTTGAAAAGGCAAAGGAAGCTGATGTCATAGACGTAATGAAGGAGGCTGAGGTCTCATCTTGGCTTTCAAGGCTAGTCTATTACGACTACTTTTCTTTCACTTTCTCAAACTGGATATTGATAAAGGAAACGGGTTCAACTTTAGGACTAAATGGCGCCGCTTTCGCAGCAAAAAAGGATGTTGTAAAAAAACTGGGTGGATTTAGAAAAACAATTGTAGAAGATCTTGATTTTGCGGCAAGGGCAAGCTATGAAGGATACAAGTTTTCTATCCTAGAAGACAAGAAGGTTATGATTAGAATAGATTTGAATGAAAAACAATGGTTTAGGCAACGTTGGAGATGGAGTTTAGGATGTGTAAGCTGGATTAGATCCAACTACAGGTTTTTCAAATCAAGGTTTTTAAAAAAGCCGAAAATAATGTTTTCAGCAGTTTCAACACTCTTTCCCATCCTCCTACTACCATTTATGCTCGTAATATTAACTATCCTCATGTCCTCAGATATTATATCTAATTGGATACTATACCTGCTGGAAAATATTTCGCCAATATCCTTGTTAACAAATTTTTCACTAGAAACCCTTCCAGCCTACACACTCTTCCTATTACTTTATACAATATTATCCTCTACAACAATATCTATCATAACATATTCTATCGCCTCAAAAAGGCTTGGATATCATTTCAGGATACACCATTTTCTAGCATACCACATTCTCTATAATCCAATATGGTTCATACTTGTATTATACTCAATGCTTAAAACAAAATTTAAAAGAAATGTCGATTTAACAACATTGGATTGGTATATAGAATAAGTTCAAATGTCCTATTTACCAATTCTAGCGAGCGAGTTAAACCTTCTTTCCCAAAATTATATTAAATTGTTGATGCACTGTTAAATTATCAATAAGTATAAATAATTTCTGCACTAAATTATCATCCCAACCCTTTTTACTTCAAGTTTATCAAAATCTCTATCAAATGAATAAATTCCATTTTATCATTTTTAACATAAGCTACTATGTCAATCAATCTTATGCTATTCTGTTTGCTTCCAGAGCTTCCTTTAAATTGACTCTATCCAACAAAG
>JACIWG010000144.1 GCA_014361085.1 Nitrososphaeria archaeon | reverse complement strand
TGTTTCATTAGATTTCTTTATGCCAAGAAAAATTGGTTCCACAAATTGGTATGCCGTACATTCAGTACTACCAATTCTCTGATTTGTCATCAACGCTTTTTTAATATCGTCTTCTTTTATTCTTATATCATGTTTCAAATATTTTTTTGATAATTCTTCCAGATTTTCATTCAATATTTTTAAATCAATTAAGTAATAGATATCAATAGAATATAGTGAAACTATTTCTTCTATTACAGCATCTGATATACTCTCAATTTTTTGAATCCAATGTTCAAGTATGTGCCTTATTCGCCATAGTCTTCTACTCTTGCATAAAGGTGAGGTGGATTTTATAAATGCATAGGAACTTTTCTCGATAGACCACATCATTATATCGGCAGCTCTAATTTCCTGCTCTCTCTCCTCAGGAGATAATCCATAAATTTCTCCAATACCTTTAGCTAAAATGGAAAGTGCGGTACGTGGCGAAGGAATAAAAGATGAGATATGGACTTCCGCTGCCTCACCATATTTAGTCGTAAAAATAGGAATTTTTAGACTGTGTTTACAACAGATTCTCATCTTTTTTCTCCTAAACCTAAGAAAGTTATTGCTTTATCTAATACATCTAATGGTTTGTCAACTTCCTCTAGTTTCACATTTCCATAATTCTTTGATGTTGAAACACCATAATGAAAAATATGCACTTCACTATCAAATAATTTTGCGTACGTGTCGTATATTTTTACAGAATCATCAAAATAACCCTCATATATCGGATGTATAGGATTTGGAATACTAACTTTATTCTTTTTCGAAATAATTGAAACAACTTCCTCTATTCTTACAGCGGGAAGTGCTCTGGCTAACGATGCTCCACAAAGTCCTGTTAGAATTGGCCCATATGCCATAACTGAACTTCTCTGTCTTTTTTGTTTCTCTTCATGTTCCAAGACATTTTTCTTTGTTGTAAATGAATAGCCAATAAAGTCTAAGTCAAGTATACTCGTAAAAGCAAAAACTCCATTTCCATATCCTCTTGGAAATGGCATTTGCATTTGAGCCAAGGATTTAGAAATTTCTTTTGGGATATTTCTAATGTTTCTGGAATGTTGAAGAATTGTGAAGGGTGTTGGAGTTTGATATTCTTCAAGATCATGTAAATAAAGTGGTAACATCCAAGAAAACTTTACTAAACTTTCACGTCTTAACATAGGTTGGGGCCTTAAAAAGCCATGTACGTCCTCACCCGCACACATTTTAATTATTTCATCTTCCGCATCAGAACTATATTTTCTGACAACATTTAGGTAGTTTTCAACTTCATCTGTGTTGCCAAGCCAATTTTTAACATCTTCAGTAGTAATTTCACTTGATAGTACTCTTATTGCCTCTTTTCGAGAACAAATCACGCAAAGTTTTCCTCCTTCCTCTGTAATTAAGTCAATCATATTAGAAAAATGGTAATGTTTGAGCATTACACCACTTACAGATACTGCTTCTTCTACAAATTTGTAGCTATTTCCAACTTTGTAAATTATAGGAACTCGCCTTATTTCTTCAGCTCTCTCATTATTTAAGTCATGCATATTTAATTGAATTTTTGCTGTAATTGCAAATTTCATACTATTCACTTCTTTTATATCCACTAGCTCGCGCTAATAATACTTTAATATAATTTCTACCATATTGTAAAAAGAAGTTTTGGGCCTTCTTTATATCTTCTTCGTTTGGAAGGGAAAATGAAGCAGCTTCTTTTAAATTAGCATCTTCCTTTAAGCGATAGTAATCTTTTAGGGCTATTGCAATAATTTCTGAAAAGGAACCAATATCATTTTCCTTTACACCCAATCTAAGTCTATGAAAAATTTGAGTAATTTTTGCATCATATATTATAAAATGTAATAGATTTGCAAGACGTCTAGTCGATTCATCATTAATGTAATCTATGCTGTTCATACATCTAAGATTATTAAGTCTAGTTATTTAAATGTTTCTACATATTGGAAACATTTTATTTTTTTGTTACTGTTTCTTTTTTTAGAAACGTTTAAATATGGTGGTCTAAAGATTTTAGTAGGACATGATCTTTGTTATAACATTTGGTTTTGATGAAAAGTTTGCTTTAAGAACTGTTGCCAGAAGAGGTTTGAGGACTGGTGACGAGGTTCTGGTTATTTTACCTAGGCCTGTTGATGAGAGGGCTGATAGAGCTTATCAGCATTTTAGTGAAATTTTGTCTAGAATGTTTCAGGATCTTAAAATTTGCAGATTTGAAGTTGATTCCAGAAATCTGTTGGATACTTTGGTTGAGTTAACTAAGATTTTCAGGGAAAGAAGTGGTGAAAGGTTTGTTTTCAGTTTAAGTGGAGGATTCAGGGCTCTTATTCTTGAGGTTTTGGTTGCCGCTACTATGCTTGGTATTGATGGTGATGTGGAGGTTGAGTTTGAAGATTCTTCTTCAATCATATCTTTTCCCCTTAAATGGAATAGGCCAATTTTTTTGGATGATGTTGAAAAGAGGATTTTGTTAGAGGTTAGAAATGGTGTCAACACTGTTTCTGGTCTCGTTAAGTGTACTGGTTTAAGTAAGGCTACAGTGTGGAGAAAGGTTAAGGGTCTCGAAAATGGTGGTTTTTTGGAGCTTAAGGGTAGAGTCTATGAGCTTACTGCTCTTGGACTTATCGCATTAAATATTGTACAATATTTTTCTTAAAATTATTTAATTACTGTGATTTAAATAATTTATGCAATATTGGACTCGTCTCCGTTTTTGACAGAATATTTTATTAGCCCCAGTCCCGCAGTTCTACCTCCACCAACATTCGTATACTCTGCAAACTTTAGAAGAGTGTCCACAATCTTAGCCTTTTCTGGGCTGTAAATGTCCTTAACAATGCTAAAGTGAACTGTTCCAGTAAATCCTACACTCCACTTTTTTGTCGTAGGATGCTCGTGAACAATATACGTTTTTATACCGTTTGGAAAACCTGATACTGCAACACCCCCAATCTCAAGCCACTTCATAAAATCTTGTAGGTCAAGGTTTATGTTAGAAAATTTTCTCCAAAGCCTTGCAACACTCTTAAACAAAAGCACTGGATCAGGTAATGGTATAAAACGGTATGGTGAAACTGTTAAACTCTTATCCAACCTTTTCCCATACCTTTTCAACATATCCCTAGGCGTTTGACGAAAGTATGTTGGAGTCAGAAAATTGACCTTAAAGGACCTAACTTCACTAGAATCCTTGAAGAGCCTTTCATAAGATATCTGCTGAAAAGATATAGCATGTAAAGTAACCTTATCTTTACCAATATTAAATTCGCCACCACCCAAACCTTCCTGAATAAACTTCATCAAAATATCAGTAAGCCTACCATCAAGCAACGTGAAATTAACCCTTAGAAGACCCTTAGAAAGTTTATCAAAACAAGGATGAAACCCACTTTCGCCAGAAAACCTACATACTGGAGAAACACTAAAGGGTGCAAGCATCCTAGAATCATGAAGAAGAGAAGCATATTCACGGTCAACACTTCCAACAATATTATAAAATAAGCCCCTAACCGCATAGCCTGAAAAACTCTGCAAACAAATCTCCTTCTGAGAATAAAAATCTAAAACTATACTTGTAAAAGACAACCCACCTTCAGAATAAAAAGAGAAAGATTTAAAGATTAAATTCTAAATAAAAACTATTTTCTACCCTTT
>JACIWG010000143.1 GCA_014361085.1 Nitrososphaeria archaeon | reverse complement strand
CTTAAAAACGAATACTTTGCCAACTTTTTGGAGGAAAACGGTATTTGATACTGAAAACCCATGATACTGCTGAAGAATTATATAAATTGGCATTGATTCCAATATTTTTAGGATTTTTATCATCCATAGCCGTCATTGTAATGATTCAACTATACCAAATTTTCAGTTACATTTTCGAAACTATTGTTAAATATTCATGGTATCTAATATTAGTCCTCCCACTTAGTGGATTAATGGCCTCTTTTATTTTAAATCAATATCTTACAAAAGATAAGTTTAGTGGTTGCGGAACTGACTTAATGATAGAAACATACCATCATCGAAACGGCATTATTGACATCAAGGATGTTCTAATCAAAACACTTTCATCAACAATAACACTAGGGTTTGGTGGAAGCGGTGGACTAGAAGGGCCAAGTTTACTACTTGGTGGGGGGACAGCATCTTATATACTTGAAAAACTTAAGCTTAAACCAAAAGACATTAAACTCCTTTACTTATGTGGTGCAGCTGCAGGTTTCACTGCTTTATTTAAAGCACCATTTACTGGTATTCTTCTAGCACTTGAAATACCCTATAGAAGAGACATCGAAAAAGATGCATTTATTCCAGCAGCCCTTTCATCAGTTTCAGCATACATATTTTCTGTCCTATTCTTTGGAGGAGAAAGCATATTTTCAACAAATGCTAGTGCAATAATTCAAACACATTTACTCTTTCACAGTATATTTTTAGGAATAATTACATCCATCATAGCACTTGTATTTATCAAATCTTTAGAGAAAACAAAAAAGATTTTTGAATTAATTTCTTCAAAAACCAACTTAATAATTTCTGTTATAATTGGAGGATTTACTATAGGCCTTATTGGCATTTTTTATCCACAGGTTCTTGGAATAGGCTACGATACAATAAAAACAATAACCAGCACTTCAAATGGAGAAACCTTTATCCAAACTCTGATCATAATACTTATACTAAAAATTGTTGCTACATCATTAACAATCTCTTCAAGAGGAAGTGTAGGACTATTTCTACCAGCACTTTATGTAGGTGGTTTAAGTGGCCTAATATATGCTCAAGCTTTAAACTTACATCCCGCATCAGTTTATGCTATAATAGGAATGGGCGCTGTAGTTGCAGCAACAACAAAAAGTTTACTTACAGGGATAGTTTTTGTAGCGGAAACTGTTGGCTCCAGTCCAATAATGTTTGCACTATTATCTGCATCCATAAGCTATTTTCTTACAGGAAGAAACTCGTTCTATGAAAGCCAACTAAACAAAAAACCTTCAAACAAAATGGAGGCATTAATGGAACTAGAAGAATTTTTTAGGGAAAGAAAGGACCTACTACCAAATTTAAAAATTTCGTCAATTAAATTAAGAAAACCAGTATATTTTACAGTGGATACAATGGTAAAGGATGTATTAAAAACTGTAAGGACAAATGTTTATAGAACATATCCTATAGTTAACGATAAAAATCAAATATTAGGTGTCATCGATATTGAATCAATATTCACTATAGAAAAAGAAAAATGGGATATATCTATTTCAGATCTGGAATTGAAAAAACCGCTTCTAGCAACTAGGGAGCAAGTGTTAATTGAAGTAGTTGAAAAAATGCTAGAAACTAGTGAAGATCATGTGTTTATTGTTAACAATATGGAGGATAGAATTATCGAAGGTGTCATCACAGCATCAGATATTATAAAAATTTTTGTTGAAAAAATGGTAAGTATTTAGGTAACATCCTATTGATAACACTAAATTTTATTTTTCAACTCAAGAACTTAGATAAAAATACATAGGTTTAATAATAGCTTATTGCTTACTCCCAGCATGATAAGAGAAGAGAATCTACTTTTTCTAAGTGAAGAGTGGGTAAAAAGATTTGTAGAAGAATTAAATAAGAATCAAATTTATCTTGAAGCTGCTAAAGATTGGGAAGGTGATTTTCTCTTTATAGTAGATAAGGGACCTAAGGTCGAATCTGAAATCGTCGTTTACCTTGATCTCTGGCATGGTAAATGTCGAGATTATATGATATTACCGGATAGAAACGCTAAGAAGACTGAGTTCATATTTGAAGGATCCTATGATAATTGGAAGAAACTTGCTAAAGGAGAATTGGACCCTATAAAGGCAATACTTATGCGCAAATTTAAACTATCAGGAAGCATGTCTAAGCTTATGAAGAATGTGAAAGCTGCTTCTGAGCTAGCGAAGAACTGTACTCGTGTTCCAACTAAATTCTTATAAAAAGTGAGATATATTGTGGGAATTCACAAGCCCAAGAAAGATAGTCTTCGGCGAAGAAGCACTAGAATATCTAAAGGAAATAGAGGGGAGAAGGGCTCTAATAATAACAGGTAAGACTGTTAGGAAACTTGGTTTTGCAGACAAAGTTTCAAAATATCTAGAAGAAGCAGGAATGCAGATAAAAATTTTCGACGAAGTTGAGCCTGAACCGTCAATTGAAACAATAGCAAAAGGCGCTAAACTAGCTAGAGAATATGCTCCAGATTGGCTAATAGGATTGGGTGGTGGCAGTAACATGGATGCTGCAAAGGCAATATGGGTTCTATATGAACGCCCAGATATGGAAGTAGGTGCAATTTCTCCAGTTGAAAAGTTAGGGCTTAGAAAGAAAGCTCATTTAATATGTATTCCAACAACAAGTGGATCTGGTTCGGAAGCGACATGGGCTACAATAATAACAGATAGTGCTGGCAGAACAAAGCTAGAGTTAGCTTCAAAAGAATTAGTTCCCGATATTGTAATTCTAGATCCACAACTTCCCAAACATATGCCTTCCAAATTGACTGGTGAAACTGGTATGGACGCACTTGTGCATTCTATGGAAGCTTATGTTAACCAATGGCGAAATGATTTCTCAAACGCTATGGCAATAGAAGCGATTAAGATTATTTTTGAATACCTTCCAAGAGTTTATAGCAATCCAGATGATATAGAGGCTAGAGAAAAAATGCAAATTGCAGCAACAATGTCTGGGCTTGCTTTCGGTAATGCACAAGCAGGTATCGCTCATTCTATGGGCCACGCATTAGGTGCAATCTTCAAGATTTCTCATGGTAGAACAGTTGGCATGCTTTTACCCTATACAATTAAATATAATGGGAAAAATGCAATCGAATTGTACGTAGAAATCGCTAAAGCAATCAGGATTCAAGCTATCACGAATGAAGAATATATAGAAAAACTTGTTCAAGCGGTAAAAGATTTGATGAAGAAAGTGAACATACCATTCTCAATTCAAGATATAGGTTTAGACTGGAGTACATTTGAAAATGAACTAGACGAACTAGTTAGAAGGGCTATAGTTTCTTCTGAGACAATAACTAATCCTAGAGTTCCCGACGAAGAAGAATGCAAAATGTTATTTGTCTATGCCTTTAATAATAAGGAAATTGATTTCTAAGCTCACTAGCAAATTTTATCTTTTATGCAATAAAAATTATTAAAAAGACTAATATACGTTCATCTTTATGAACCAGAATTAGTACTAATATCGTACAATTTTTTGAAAATAATTTTAGAAGTCAATATAAGAAAAACAAATAATGTCGCTATAGCAGCTAGCACGTATTCTCCAATACCTACGGTTAAACCAATTGCAGCAGTAACCCATAAACTTGATGCAGTCGTTATTCCAACAACCTTACCCTGTTCAGCAATTATTGTTCCTGCACCAATAAAGC
>JACIWG010000142.1 GCA_014361085.1 Nitrososphaeria archaeon | reverse complement strand
TCTTCTCATATGTTTCATTTCCCCCATATCACATGGGTATAATCATTTTTTATATCGTCTAATATTTTATTTATTATCAAGTATTTGGAAACATTTTTATGCTATCTAATTACAGATAAGATTGCTGCAAAAAGTTTATATCAATTCAACAAAAAATTGTTTTTGATATTGTGATGGTTAAGGGCATGAAAGTTCTTGTGACAGGTGCTAGTGGTAGGATAGGTCGCACCTTTATTAGAGAATACAGAAACTATTACTTTTTTCGACTAATGTTGCACAAGAAACCTTTAGAGGCGTTTGAAGGCGAGGTCTTTTATGGTGATGTATCGGATTTTGATAGTGTTTTAAAGGCTGTTGAAGGTGTAGACGCTATAGTCCATCTTGCTGCAGACGCTAGGGTTGAAGCAGAATGGAATTCTATCTTGTACACGAACATTATTGGAACATATAATGTTTTTGAGGCAGCCCGTCTAAGTAATGTCAAAAAGATTGTTTATGCAAGTTCGAATCATGCTTGTGGTACACTTGTGAACGAAATGGATATTGTTGGGCCTGATGCTCCAATTGCACCAGATAGCTTGTATGGTGTTAGCAAAGTTTTTGGTGAAGCACTAGCACACTACTATTCTAAAAAACATGGGATATCCATAATATGCTTAAGAATCGGCATATGTAGAGATTTGGATGATCCTTCACAATTCTTTAAAGAATATTTTAGTGGAGTAAAGGTTCATCCAACATATTCTCCTGAAAAGATTCTCGGCTTGTGGATTAGTGCAAGTGACATGGCTCAACTTATTCACAGAAGTCTTGAATCTAATATTAAGTTTGGAATATTTTATGGAATCTCAAATAACAGGCATCCTGCTTTTGATATTAGTGAAACTAAAGCCGAGCTTGGATATGAGCCAAAGGACTGTGCTGAAGATCATCTAAAATTTTAGCTTAATATTGAAAGTAGATACGGTTTAAACTTCATAAAAGTTAATGCATCAGCATTTATCTTTTCTTCCGCAATATCATCTGGCATGTCTAATGTTTCTCTAATAAATGTTGCAACACGTCCTAGCCAACATGTTTTGTAAGCTTCTAAAATGTCATTTCTTATATTGGGGACACAATATTTGTAGGATTTGAGAAAATGAAATGATATCTTAGCCCAATCTTCAACTGATATCCTATTTTCTTTCACACAACGGTTTAATAGTGCAAAAATTTGGTCAGGAAGAACACTTTTAAAAATTTTCCTCTTTTCATAAAATCCGTTCATGAAATTTTCTTCCATAGCCTTTAGGTTAACATTAAAGGGTTGAGGTTTTGTCTCCTCAATTTTTCCCCTAAAAATTTTAGGTTCAATAACATGCATTATGTTTTTCCATACGTTTTCATAAAGACATGTGTTATCGAAAAGTGCTCCAACAACTTGTTTAAACATTGGACCAAGATGTGCTGCGGGATCCTTTACATCATGAACCTTTACCCCTAAGAAGGCTTCTCCAACATTCATTTTATTAGCTAAAGCTGTAAATGTTATAGTTATATCTATTCCAAATCTTGGCATAAACTCTGTATTCCAGAGAGGCGAGTTAATTAGAAGTTTTATTAGGTCTTTTGAAAGCCCAAAATCTCCACCAATAGGTTGCCTTATCTTATATCCAAATAGTGTGAGAGTGAATGGGTATACTACTTGATTAGTTATTGTTCCATCATACTTGTACCTAGAATATTTTGGTGCAACAAACTGTACACCTTCCAAGACTGGCTGTATTAGGAGTTTCATCCATTCTGGTGTAATGCTTTTTAAATCTGCGTCAACGAGTGCTAAAGCTTTACAGTTTAATTTTTCAGCTATCTGCAGTATCAACCTTATTGCTGAACCTTTTCCAGAAATTCCAGTATACGTTGTAACTATTCTATCAATATTTTTGGGTAGACTAACGTTTTTCGCAACTTCCCTTGTGCCATCGGTAGATTTTCCATCGGAAACAACAATAACACTCTTCATTTTTGGAAAATGTTCTTCTAATCCACTTGCAACCTGTTCGATAACATACTCTATTGTTTGAGCATTATTGAATGAGGGTATTCCAACTAAAATATCTGTCTCGTAATTTTTAATCAAATTTTCAAACATATCCATTTTTTTCTCTCTCCATCATTTATTTTTTTCCTAACTTATAAAAATATTAAATATAGATTTGCTAAATGTTCATGCGACATATTATGAAGGTAGCAGTAGTAAGATCTACATTAAATAAGGGTTCAGGCCAAGTTGTTCATATTAGGGAAATATCTAAAAGGTTAATTGAAAAGGGTTATCATGTTGAATTATTTTGTAGAGAATCTTTTATTGACTTAAAAGATATTAAAGTAAACTGTGTTTATGATCCGTTAAAAAATGTACCCTTCTTGCGCCACTTTACATTCGCTTCGTCTACTGCTAGGTGCACTAAGGACTTTGATTTAATACATACGCATTATCATCCTGGAATATTTGGGGGAAATTTTTCTCATACATTTAATGGAGTGCCTCATGTGTTCACTTTCCATGGTTTTGCCCCCATTTTTCATTGGACAAATGTTAGACAAATGGTGAAGATGGTTGATCACAGGATAGGCACCTTTTTTGCTATAAGATCTGGTGTAGACCATATACTTACTGTAAGTGAATACTTAAAGAGGGTGTTAATAGAAAGATATTTTATTCCGTCTGATATGATTACTGTATGCTATAATGGCGTAGACTTTAAAAGATTTAATCTAAAAGTTGATGGCTCCAATTTTAGAGAAAAGTTTAAATTAAGGGATAAAAAACTTGTGCTCTTCTTCGGTAGACTTGTTCCGTACAAAGGAGCCCAGTACATTATTAAAGCCGCACCAATGATAATTAAAGAGGTTCCGGACTGCTATTTTATTGTAGCTGGTACATCTAGGCACGACAGGTTGCAGATAGATAGGATGTTAAGTGGCTCAAAGTTCAGAGAGAGATTTATTTTCACAGGATATGTTCCAGATGAAGAGGTTCCAGAATTGTATGCATCCTGCGATGTCTTCTCTTTCCCTAGTCTTTGGGAAGGTTTCGGGATCCCCTTAGCTGAAGCTCAGGCTGTTGGGAAGCCTGTTGTAGCATTTAATACTTGCGCAATTCCAGAAGTAGTAGAAAATGGACATTCAGGTTTACTTGTTCCTCCAAGAGACTGGAAGGCGTTAGCATATGCAATAATTTATCTCTTGAAGAATCCAGATGTTGCATCGAAAATGGGTGAATACGGTTATGGCAGGGCTAGAAAAAAATTTACTTGGGATATTGTTACAGAGAAGGTTGAGGAAGCATATAAGAAGGCATTATTATATCATAGTGTGCGATGTTGAACTCAATCTTTGTCTTCGATATGGATGGTACACTTTTATCTCAAAGGACAGTGGATGTACTTTGTAATATTTTCAATTTAAATGAAAGATTAAAATTAATTGATAGTGTGAGTTCAACATTACCTGCCTATCGTGTTGAAGAAATGGTTGCAGAATTGTTTAGGGGAAAAAATGTGAATGACATGCTGTCTGCATTTGATTCTATACCATTAAATGAAGGTGTTGAAGAATTTATTAGTAAAGTAAGAGCACATGGTTGTGGAACTGCCATTGCAACAGATTCCTACACATTTTTAGCAAAAAACTTAGTCATCAAACTGAATATTGACTTTTTATATGGACTTGATATCACAATACAAGATAATATTTTTACTGGAAAAATAGTATCTGACTACAGGTGTTT
>JACIWG010000141.1 GCA_014361085.1 Nitrososphaeria archaeon | reverse complement strand
CTTTGCAAGCCAGTTGAACAGGTGCTCACTCATATGTGTCGAAATATGTAAAAGAAAGTTATTTAAACTTATAGTATAATCTTATACTATTTTGATTTAGGCTATTCTAGTTTAAACGCCTTTTCTAAGCCCTCTTGAGGATATTTATAAAATATTATCGAATCTTTTTCAATATGTAATTCTATTTTATTTCCTAAATTATATTTTGGGTCATCAAGCCTCATAATTCTAGAATATATTATATTGTTTTCGACTCTTATACCGTATTCGATTTGCCTTCCTAGAAAACGTTTTTCAACAACCTCACCTTTTAAATTGTTTTCATCACCTTTTTCAAGTAAAACGTTTTCTGGACTAAAAAATATTATTACCTTTTCACCAACATTAAATTTTGAATTGCTTTCTAAGATTATGTTCCCAGCTTTTGCGTATGTAACATTATCGTCAGATTTTACTATTTTGCCCTCGATAAAGTTACCCTTTCCTAAAAAGAAGGCTGTGAATATATTCTTCGGCCTGTTATACAATTGTTCTGGTGAACCAACTTCTATAATAGAACCGCCTCTCATTACAACAATCTTGTCTGCAATAGCGATAGCCTCATTTTGGTCGTGGGTAACATGTACTGCCGTTATACCAAGCTGTTTCACAATATTTCTTACTTCCTCTCTTATGGATATTCTTACTCTTGCGTCCAGTGAGGAAAGTGGTTCATCAAGCAATAAAAGTTTTGAGCCAGTAGCTAATGCTCTAATTAACGAAATTTTTTGCTGTATCCCTCTACTGCTTATCTGGTTTGGGTAAAGATTTTTCCATTCCTCTAATTTTCCAAACAGAATTAGTTCTTCTATAAATTTTTTTCTGAGTGAAGGATTAAAGTTTTTAACGATAGGACTATATGAAATGTTCTCATAAGCGTTCATGTGTGGAAAAAGGAGAATGTTTTGAAAAACGAAACCTATATCACGGTCTTCTGGAGGAAGAGCGCTTACCTCTCTTCCATCGACAAAAATTTGTCCACTATCCTGCAAGATTATGCCCTTTATGAGCTTCAAAAGAGTACTTTTGCCGCATCCCGATGGACCTATTATAACCACGTATTCACGTTCCTCTACTTCAAGACTAACATCCTTTATTGCAACAATATCTTTGAACTTTTTGTAGAGGTTTTGTACTATAAGCTTCATGCCATCACCTCAACTTCTCTAGCGAAGCCGAGAAGAGGATATCTGAAGACCTTAATCTCTTCAATATCTAAGTATAATGATATTATCTCGTTAACCCTATATTTTTTAGCTTCCCTAGCAGACAATTCAACAGTTACAGGCTTTTCAGAACCGAATAATATTGCTTCGATGACACAGTATGAGCCCATGTTCACAATTTTATTTATTCTTGCAAAAAGCTGTCCACCCCTTTTCTTAAATATCCTTATCGCTGAAGGCCTTACAGAGACAAGGACTCTTTCGCCCACTTCAAAGTTGCCTCTAGCTCTAATATGATGGTATATATTTTCTATAACAAGATCAACAAACGTGTCACTTTTATCTTCAACATAGCCTTCAAGAAAGTTTGTTCCTTCAATAAAATTCATTACAAAAGGAGACCTTGGATTTAAATATAACTCAGATGGTTCATCCACCTGTAAAATTCGACCATTACGCATAAGAGCTATCCTGTCTCCGATGGCCATAGCCTCATCCTGGTCTTGAGTAACATGGACAACTGTAAGTTTATTTTCTTTAGCAAACTTTCTAAGCTCTTCCCTAAGCTCCAACCTTAGCCTTGCATCAAGCGCCCCTAAAGGTTCATCTAGTAGCAACAGCTTTGCTTTAGCAGCTAAAGCCCTCGCAAGAGCAACCCTCTGCTGCATGCCGCCACTTAATTCGTGTGGATAAGAGTTCGCACGCTCCTCTAAATGAATCTTTTTTAATAGAGCTCTTGCAGTTTCAAGAGCTTTTCCTGTTGGAACATTCTGTTCTTTTAACGGAAACATAATGTTTTCTATTACAGTCATGTTTGAAAAAAGTGTTGGATTTTGGAACATCATTACTGCACCACGTTCCCAAGGCTCTAAACTTGTGACATCATATCCATCAAATAAGACTTTACCTTTATCAGGTTTATAGAGACCTGCTAAGATTTTTAATGTTGTCGTCTTTCCAGCACCAGATGGACCTATTAAACAAAAGTATTCGCCATCTTCAATTTTCAGGCTAACCCTGTCCAGTACAAGCTTGTTGTCAAACGATTTTGAAATTTTGGATAATTCAACGCAAACCATGTCTTCCACCTAAACGTCTTATTATAAGGAGTATAATGTAGGAGAATATTATCAAGGCTAGGGCTGAAATGCCTGCTTCAGGTAAGAGGCCCTTTTTAACGAAATCTACGATTATCACAGGTGCAGTTAAAGCCTTGGGAGCTACAGCCAATGTTGCACCAGTCTCATCTAAGCTTCTTGTGAAGACAAAGATTGCACCAGCCAGTATAGAAAATTTTATCTGTGGAAAGACTACTTTAATGAACGTACTGAATGGTGTTGAACCCAATGTTTCAGCTGCTTCCTCAAAACTTTGGTCAAGAGAATTTAGAGCATTTACAACTGTTCTAACGGTGAAAGAGTATGTTATTGCGACGTGAGCAAATATTATTAGTATTAAATCACTTAACTTAATTATTGGAAAAATTTTTGAAACAAATTCTATCCAGAAAAGATTTAATGATATTCCAACTGCAACAGTTGGGAAAACTATTGGTACTTCAATCATATAGTCTATAATACCTTTGTACCTGCTATAACCGCCTCTAGAAATATATAGTGAAAGAGGTATACCGAAAACTAGGTCTATGAAAGTTACAGACGAAGCTACGATAAAGGAATACATTACACTATTTCCAATAATATCGAATTTTTCAACAAAAATGTTTGGATAATTTATACCATAAGTTATTGGAAAGAGTGCTGGAAGAAATGCTATGATTATAAAGAAGGTGCTTGTGACAATGTTCCTTAAAGTAAGCCAACGCCCCCTACTAAGTTCACTTTCAACTGGAAGATAGACTCTTCTAAAAGGAATATGAAACTTTTTAAAAACGAGTCTAACAGCAAAAAATAGTGCTAATGAAATTATAATAAGCATTAGGCTCACGAATGCTCCAGTATAAATATAGGATGGATCCTTTTCAGAAAGAGAACGCCAAAAATAGATTAGTGTTGGTGCTGTATTCAGTTCACCGCCTGCTTTAGACAAGGTTAGGGCAACACTTGTTGCACCTGTTTCACTCAAACTTCTCGCTATAGCCAAAATTGTTCCAGTCAAAATACCTCCCCTAATCAATGGCAAGGTTATAGTCCTTATCGTAGTAAAAGGGCGTGCTCCAAGAGTCTTAGACACAATCTCATATGATACATCAAAGTCCCTTAATGCTGCTGCAACACTTCTAACCATATATGGTATTGTGAAAGCAGTGTGCAATAAAACAAGGATGGAGAAAGATTGTATCGTATACTGTAATAGTGTTGGCCACATAAGTGCAACAGAAAAACCTAGAGCTGAAGTTGGAGTTACAATAGGTATTTCAACCAAAGTATCTATAATTTGAGAAAATTTACCTCCTCGTGCAACATAAAATCCTAGGGGGATGCCAAATAAAATATCTATAAATGCTACTAAAATGGATAGGAAAAAGCTGACCTTCAGACTGTCTAAAACAAGACTTATATTTCCAGGATTTAAAAAAAGCTTTTCACTAATAAGATTCCAGTTTAATGGAACATATGTTACTACAAAAATTGAGGGCAAGATCACAAAAAAGAAGAAAA
>JACIWG010000140.1 GCA_014361085.1 Nitrososphaeria archaeon | reverse complement strand
GGATGATTATAACAGCATTTAGGCCCGAAAAGGAGATATATGAAGGTCTTGTGATTCCAAGACAAATTAGTATAGCCTCTATCTTAGCCATATTCGGATTCGGTGAAGAACATATAACTGTTGGAAGTACAATAACTCCATACATGATTAATAGCACTTACATTTCAATAATTGTTATGATTGTGTCAACAGTATTAGGGGTGCTGGGTGGCTACGCTTTAGCAAGAATGCGTTTCCCTGGAAAAGATATACTGTCAAGTATGTCCCTATTCGCCTACGTTTTTCCAACAGTAGTTATAATGGTTCCAATCTTCTACCTCTTCTCTATGTGGAAACTTGTTAACTCTCCAACAGGCCTTATTCTTGCACTATTATCACATACACTACCTTATACGCTCTGGATGCTTCGCGGATTCTTCCAAACAATCCCAGTCGATATAGAAGAGGCAGCATTTATAGATGGGTGTAATAGGATTAAAACAATAATTAGGATTGTTTTCCCACTGTCCACTCCAGGTATTGTTGCTACAGCAACATACGCTTTCATACTTGCTTGGAACAATGTCCTATTCCCACTTATACTCATCTCTAGAACAGACTTGCAAGTTGTATCTATTGGAATATTGAATTACATGAAGGCTGACTTTGTTCCATGGGATAGGCTTATGGCTGCAAGCTTTATCGCCACACTTCCACCAACACTATTGTTCTTTGCAATACAACGGTACATTGTTGCCGGCTTAACTGCTGGAGCAGTTAAAAGATAGCTTACCCTTTTCCTTTTACAACTTTTAAAATTTAAATCATTTATTTTTCAACCTTTTATTGATGTAAATTGGGAAAGCCTGTTGTTTTAAATATGATACTCGGTAAGCCTGCTGAACTTTTTTCAGAAGATTTTAGGAAAAGGTATGAGTTTCGACAGAATCCTTTTGGTAAATGGTTGAATGAGGATGAGCTTGTTAGTGTAATAGGTGATGTTGACGCTGTTGTTGCAGCAAGTGAACCTTACACGAAAAGAGTTTTTGACGTTGCATCAAAGTTGAAGATTGTTGCAAGATTTGGCGTCGGATACGATAATGTTAACATTTCTGAGGCTACGAAACACGGTGTTTTTGTAACGATCTTGCCTGGAGTTAATGCTGAAACTGTGGCAGAACATACTCTTGCGCTAATTTATGCTGTGGCAAGAGGCATTGTAGATTGTGTTAAATCAACTAGGCCTGAAACTTGGACAGAAGTACAGAAAAAATACTATTCAACACATACTCCATTTGAACTTTATGGCAAGACATTGGGTATCATAGGTTTAGGCGCTATTGGAACAAAGGTTGCAAAACTATGCAGTGGTTTAGACATGAAAATTCTAGCATTCGACCCATACACTAAGCCTGAGAAAGCTAGAGAGGTTAAAGCTGAACTTGTGCCACTAGAAAGGCTGTTAAAGGAAGCAGACATTGTTACAATACATTGTCCACTGAATCCGGAGACAAGGCATCTCATTGGTGAAAAGGAGCTTAAAATGATGAAAAAGAATGCTATATTGATTAATGCTGCAAGAGGTCCAATTGTCGATGAAAAAGCACTTTACAAGGCATTAAAGGAAAAATGGATTCTAGCAGCTGGACTGGATGTTATGGAGAAGGAGCCTCCGGAAACAGATAATCCACTATTCACCTTAGACAATGTTATCATAACACCGCATGTTGGAGGTGCAAGTCTAGAAAATTTTATTAGATGTGATACTATTATAGAGGAGCAGATAGAGCAGGCTCTAAGAGGCGAAGTTCCAAAATTCGCATTAAACCCTGAAGCAATAAACTATGTAAGGAAATAGGTGGGTGTAGTTGAATCATAGAGATCGGTTCTTCACGGCATTAGAGCATAGGGAACCCGACCTTGTTCCCATAGCTGACTTGAGCATGGATCCTCCCATTGTAGAAGCTGTTTTAAACAAAAAGCTTGGTTTTGGGTTAACAAAGTTTGGTAAAGGTGTTTCAGAAAAGGGATCGGGTAAAGCATGGTATTCTTCAGTAAATTATAGGAGGGCCTTGGTTGAAGCCTGTATGAAGCTGGACTTTGACGGTGCACCCTTCATTTCAGACTATTCTCTTGTAACAAAAGATTATGAGCCAAAGTTTGTTGACAGCCAAAGGTTTGTTGACCAATGGGGTAGGATAATGCAGACGAGTGAAAGAGCTAAGACAACATACTTTGTTGATGGGGTGATTAAAACTCCTGAAGACCTTGAAAAGTTTGAGCTGCCAGACGGTTTCCATCCAGATATTATGGAGATGATGGAGGAAATAATAAAGCCATTTAAGGATAAGGATATTGTTGTCATGGGCCAAGTTCATAGCGGATGGCACATGGCTTTTCAGGCAAGAGGCGGTATAGACAAGATTTCAGTAGACTTTTACAAGAACCCTGAATTCGCTAAAAAGCTTTTAGAAAAATATGCTCGAGCATTTCAGAGGCTTACTGAGGCAATGATTAAGGCTGGTGTTGAAGTCATTTGGGTTACTGATGACTATGCTGACAATAATGGTCCACTTGTTAACCCAAAACTTTTAAGACAATATGAATTCCAAAACTTGGCCAAGATAGTTGAAATTGCAAGAAAATATAGTGTTCCAGTAATGAAGCATTCAGACGGTAACCTTTACATGATTATAGAAGACCTTATTGGAACAGGCATTACTGGCTTACATCCTATTGAGCCTGGTGCAATGGATTTGAAGGATGTTAAAGAAAGGTATGGTCACAGAATATGTTTAGCTGGAAGCGTTGACTGCAGGTACATTTTACCATTTGGAAGCGAAGAATATGTTAGGAAAGAGGTTAGAAGGTGCATTGATGCAGCAGCTAAAGGCGGAGGACACATACTGACCTCAAGCAATTCACTTCATTCTGATGTTAAGCCGGAAAACATTTTCATAATGGTTGATGAAGCTAGAAAATATGGGAAATATCCGTTAAGGTAAACCTTCCTTTTAGGCTTCAACTACATTTTTTAGTTCGCTCAAAAATTTTTCATTCTGTTCTCTTGTCCCTATCGTTACCCTTAAACAGTTTTCTAATCCTCTAACACTGCTCAAATTTCTAACACATATACCTTTTCTAAATAGTTTTTTGTGAACAACGTTCGCATCTAAACCTTTTATCCTGAAAAGGAGGAAATTTGTTTCACTTGGATACGCTTCAATATTTTTCAGCGAATTTAGCATGCTAAATAATCTTTCCCTTTCTCTAGCAATTTCTTCAACCCATTCTCTCATTTGATTAATGTCCGATAGTGCTATTGCACCCAGTTTAATAGAGATTGTGGATAGGGAATTTGGTGGCCTTACAAGATTCAATTTTTTAACAGTATCCTCGTTAGCTAATATGTATCCTATTCTTGCTCCAGCCAAAGAAAATGCTTTTGAAAGTGTTCTTATTATCACCAAATTAGGGTAATTGTAAATTAGGTTTACAGCTGTTTTACCACAATATTCATAATATGCTTCATCAACTACAATCCATGAACTTGTTTCTTCGGCAACCAATTTTAACTTTTCGGTCTCGGTAAAGTCTCCAGTCGGATTATTAGGGTTGCAAAAGAATATCACATTAGCCTTCTCCCTATTGCATACTTCAATAATCTCCTCTATATTATCTCTGAAGCCGGGTGTTTTTCTTGGAATTTCTAAAACTTTTGCTCCAGCAATCTGTGAACATATTTTTAGCATAGAATAAGTTGGTGTAGAAATAATAACCTTATCACCATAATCTATAAACGATTTTGTAACAATATCTATTCCCTCATCCGCACCATTGGTTACTACAACATTGTCCTCT
>JACIWG010000139.1 GCA_014361085.1 Nitrososphaeria archaeon | reverse complement strand
TTCTAGAAATGGAGTACGATGGTACGAGGGTTAGAAAATGGGCTCAAGAATATTAGTGGATACAGACTGTCTAATAGATTATTATAAAGGTCTTCTAGAACTATATCGTAACAGTGTGTACTACATATCTGAGATAATGGTGTACAAATTTATTAGAGGTACTAAGAATATTAGGGATGCTAAAGGATTTTGGAAGAATCTTTCCAAATAGCTTGAGTTGATAATGAGATACTTGAAATGGCTTCGGAAGTTTGGCGTTTTCTAAAAGTTTAAAAAAATAATTGATGACCGAGACCTAATTATATGTTGTATGGTTCTCTAAAAAAGCTTAATTTTAACGAGAAATGTAAAGCATTTTGAACTGTTAAAGGAATATGGTCTAATTTTTGACAGCCAAAGTTAGGCTGAAATGTCTGAGACAATCGCTTTTCCAATGCGAACTATGTCCTCTGTCCTCAATTCTAAAAGCTTTGTTCTAGAGCCTCCGCCACAAAATACTGTTCGATGTGAAAGTAGACTCCTATCCATTATTATCTTCATAGGCGTCTTATGACCTATTGAAGGTGTACCTCCTGGAGGGTAGCCGCTTACCTCTTCAGCCTTGTCAAAGGGGACAAGACGTATTTTTCTTACGCCAAGAACCTTAGCTGCCTTGTCTAAATCAACTTTCTTGTCTCCTGGGACAATAAGCAGCACATATTCTCCTGAATCGGTCTTTGATACAAGATTTTTAGTAAGCCTATTTAATTCGATTCCAGCAGCCTTTGCAGCGTCAGCCGTATGTATTGTCTCAGATTTTTCGATAAACCTGTACCACAAGTTATTTTCTTTCAAAAATATTTCTAAGTCCATTTACCATTTCCATTATGGGCCAAAGATTTGATGTATTTAAAATTTGCAGCCATATAAGATTTATAGCATCGATGGTAAGTAGAATGTGCGCGAAAGATATGGTAAAGAAAATTGATAGTACAAAAATAATATACAAGTTTAGTGCTGCGAACAAGCCCGTTGAAGAAGCTTCCCCAGGCGAACTTGTCATATTTGAAACTTTGGACTGTCTAAGTGGGCAGATAAAAAGTGAAATGGACTCTATAAGCGCTATCGACTGGAGTCGCGTTAACGGCGCTACTGGACCACTTTATGTGAGAAACACTGAACCCGGTGACACTCTTGTCGTTGAGATAGTTGATATAAATGTGGATGATAAAGCTTTTATTTTAACAGTTCCAGGTTACGGTTTTCTTTCTGACAAAAAATTTTCTTCAAAAATAAAGTTTTTGGAGGCAGACAAGTATGTTACAAAATTTGGTTCGTTAAAGATAAAGTCTAATCCAATGGTTGGAACAATAGGTGTTGCACCAGCATATGGCGAGATCCCTTGCGGAGATCTTGGTAGGCATGGTGGTAATATGGATGTGCCAATATTAAACGCTGGCTCAAAACTATATCTTCCAGTTTCAGTGAAAGGCGCTTTATTGGCTCTCGGCGACCTTCATACAATTCAGGCTGACGGTGAGTTATGTGTTTCTGCGGCAGAAACTTCTGGAGAAGTTCTTGTTAGAGTTGACGTTATTAAGGGAAAGCAGCCAAGATTACCTCTAATAGAAAACAGGGATATTGTGGCTGTGCTAGCCTTTGGTAATACTGTAGACGAAGCTTTGCATGCTGCTACTGAAACAGCTATTGAAGCCCTTATGTTTTCTAATAATCTAAGTTTTGAAGGAGCATACATGCTTGGAAGCTTAGTTGTCAACTTGAGAATAAATCAACTTGTAGACCCAAAGAAGGGTGTTAGAGCTGAAATTTCGAAGGATTTTGTAAAAATTAAAGATTTCTTAACGATTTAAACAACTTTTTAAAATAAAATTTTTTGCAAGAAAACTTTATTAATTTAAGAATTTTAGCCTCAATGCGATACGCATGGCTGTATCTGAAGAATTAAAAATGTATGTTAGACGCTCTTCTGGTCTTGTAAAAGAGATTTCAGCTTGGGATGCACTTATTTACAATGTCCTGATAATGGCTCCAACAGCCGTTTACGTGTACGGTGTCTGGGCTCTCGGAATATTTCCAGGTGTCCATTTATCGACTACAGTCTTTCTTGCTATGGCCATTAGCATAGTTATAGGCTTATACTATGCTTACATGTCAATTATAATGCCAAGAACGGGAGGCGACTATATCTGGGTTAGTAGACTCATTCATCCATCGATTGGGTTCGCAATAAACTTCTTCCTCTTTATAACGCTCTTATCAGTTGCAGGCTCTTATGTTCCATGGTTCACACAGTATGCACTTTCTCCCTTATTTGAAGCGTATGGCATGTCCGATGCTGTCGCTTGGGTCAACGATCCATGGAACATGTTTCTAATAGCAGTAATGTTCTATGTTTTAATAGCGCTTCTTATGTCGAGGGGTGTGAAGGTAACAAAGTATGCTTTCTGGGCCTTCTTTCTAATAATATGTGCTGGTGTAGTGGCCTATGCTTTCTCCTTCTACATGATGTCACCTTCAACCTTCCAGTCCTCGATAGCTTCAGCATACAATTTTGATGCCAATGAAATAGTTTCGAAAGCTATAGCCAATGGTATGCCTGAAACCTTCGTTCTCACAGCAACTTTTTCTGGTGTAATGTTCACAATACTAAATTTTCTGGGATTCAATAACTCGGTATATCTTGCTGGAGAAATTAAGGAAGTTAGGAAGTCACAGTTGATAGCAATTATTGGAGCTGTACTAGTCTTTGGTTTAATAACCTACATCATTTACGATGCAACCTATGCTGGTATGGGCTCAAACTTTATCGCGTCTCTAGCATATCTTTTTGTTAACAGTCCAGAAAATTATCCATTAGGTGAAACGCCACCATTCTTCCACATGTTGGCGAAAAATGCTGTTTCTCCAGCTGTGTTCACGGTCATAGTCTGCGGGTTTGCTGCCATGACTCTTTCAGCAATACTTGTCTACATTTTTACTACAGTAAGACTTCTTTTTGCATGGTCATTCGATAGAATTGTGCCACAGTTCCTATCCAAAGTCGATTCAAGATATGGTACGCCATATACTGCCCTAATTACTGTAACAGTTGTTGCAATCGTAGCACAGTATCTTTGGCTATTTACACCATTACTGAACTATTTCGTTTTCGTTGTCCTCGGTTGGGGTATAATGACTTTTGTAGCATCAGTTGCAGGAATAGTTTTACCCTACAAACGGAAAGAGCTTCTTGGACTGGCTCCTGCTGTTGTAAGGAGAAAGGTTGCAGGTGTACCTGTTCTAGTTATCTTGGCAATATTAAGCGCTATTCTATCAATCTGGCTGGCGTGGGTTGGAACAGAACCTGCTGTTTCAGGCCTTACACCTGATGCTGTCATATTCCTAATAGGGATATACGTGGTTGGCATAATAATATATGTGATAAGTTCCATATATCATAGGGTAAAGGGTATTCCTCTTGAACTTGCCTTCAAAGAGTTTCCACCAGCGTAATGTGACCAGAAGATGGTTTCACTAGGGAAGTCTGGAAAACTCCGCATATTTTTTTCATCTGATATTCATGGTAGTGAAAGTTGTTTTAAAAAGCTTTTAATGGTTCCAAGACTCTATAAAGCAACTGTAGTAATTGTTGGTGGCGATATAACTGGAAAGGCCTTGATTCCAATCATATCAAAAAACGATGGCTCCTTTGAAACCCATTTTCTTGGAGAAAAAATAGATATTAATAGTATAGATAAGCTTAATAGTTTAAAGGAAAGAATCCGTGCAATAGGCTTTTATCCTTACATTACTGACGGGAAGGGTGCGGTTGAGCTGAAGGAAAATGTTAAGGTTGCTGAAAA
>JACIWG010000138.1 GCA_014361085.1 Nitrososphaeria archaeon | reverse complement strand
GTTGGATTATATAGGACAGATGTAGGTAAAAGGGTTTTTGAGGAAGCGGATTTGCTTATAAATGTTGGCTCAAGGTTTGAAGAATTTCAGTCTGGTGCATGGAAGTATTTTCCACAGAACGCTAAATATGTTCAAATAGATGTAGACTATTTTGAAATGGACAAGAATTGGTTTCAAGACATATTTGTATTAGGTGATGCTAAAATTGTGTTAAAGGAGCTTGTTGAATACGCTAGTTTTAGGCTAAAATCTTTCTCCAAAAAGTCTTCAAGAATTGAGGAAATTGAAAGGGCTAAAAGGGAATATGAGGAGATTGTGGAAAACGAGTGTAAAGATGATACGATTCCCATTAAAACGAAGAAGGTTGTTAGAGAAGCGAACAAGGTTTTTGGTAGGGGAACGATACTTGTGAACGAAAATGGGATGCAGGATCTTTGGTCATACTATTTCCCATACTATAAGGTTCTTGATGTACTAGGCTGTATTCCCCCAGCCGAACAAACTTGCATGGGTTTTGGTGTTGTCGGAGCCATTGGTGCAAAAATTGCTATGCCTAGCATGAAGGTTTTATGCACTACAGGCGACGGTGCCTTCCAAATGTACAGCCAAGATGTTCCAACAGCCGTACAATATAATGCTCCCGTAACATGGATCATTTTAGATAACTTTGGCTACGGTTGGCCAAAATGGATTCAGAAGAAGCTTTTCGGTCGTGCAACGGCTGTAGACTTTAAGGTTCAACCGGACTTTGTTAAATTTGCTGAAGCAAACAAATGTTATGGAGAAAGGATTGATAGGCCTAATGAGGTTAAAGGTGCACTAGAACGGGCTTTAAAAGCGAATATGGATGGTGTTCCAGCAATACTAGATTTCATAATTGACCCTGAAGACTGTCCCCAAGGTTTCAAAGAATTCTATAGAGACGTTTATGGAATATAATAGCAGTTTTAAACTTAATAATAACATATTAATTAGGAAGAGATATGGTTGAAGACTGTAGCATTGATATAAAACTAGACCATTATATTGATTTGGTTGACAAAAACATTTTCGGCCACTTTATCGAGCATTTAGGAAGATGCATTTATCCAGGTGTTTGGGTTGGAATAAATTCAAAAGTTTCTGATGGAAATGGCTTTAGAAGAGATACCGTTGACGCTCTAAAGTCAATTTTCGCTCCTGTCATCAGGTGGCCTGGAGGCTGTTTTGCCGACTACTATCATTGGAGTGATGGTGTTGGTCCTAGGGAAAGTAGGCCTAGACGCCTGAACGTTTGGTGGAAGGGTGAGGAATCTAATGAGTTTGGGACTGACGAGTTTATCCAATTCTGTAAGGTTGTCGGCGCTGAACCCTACATTTGTGTTAACGTTGGTTCAGGTTCTCCAGAGGAAGCTTTGGCTTGGCTCGAATACTGTAATCTTTCTGGTAACACTAAATATGCTAATATGAGGGCTTCTAACGGCCATATTGAGCCATATAATGTGAAGTTTTGGGGTGTTGGCAACGAAAGTTGGGGTTGCGGCGGAAACTTTGACCCAGTATACTATGCTTGGGAATATCGAAGGTTCTCGACCTTTCTTAAAAGGGCTGACCCTAGTATAAAACTGATTGCATGCGGTCACATAACCCGTGACTGGAATTTCAGGTTCATGGAAGCAATGAGAGACCACATCCACTTGATAGACTATCTTTCAATACACTACTATTTTCGTAACGGACAACGCTATGGCGATGACGTAAACTTCTCCGACGAACAGTACTTTAACCTTCTCTATGACATTCAACATCTAGAATACCTGATTCAGCAGGCAATCTATGCAATAGACTTTTTTTCTGAAGGTAGAAAGGATATTGGGCTTATTGTTGACGAATGGGGTGTCTGGCATCCGCAGGCAACTGTTGAAACAGGACTTTATCAACAGAACACGTTAAGGGACGCAATATTGGCTGCATCAGTTTTGAACCTGTTCACTAGATACTCTAATAAGATTAAGATGGCAAATATTGCACAGGCTCAAAGTGTGTGTTTAACTGAAGGCAATAAAACAATATTGACTCCAACATATCACGTATTCAACATGTATAAGTCTCACATGAACAACTACGCTCTTAAGGTTGAATGTGAGTCTCCAACGGTATGGTCTGGTGAAAAAGAGTCTATAGTACAGAGGAAATTGAAGCCACTTAAGGCATTAGACGCTTCAGCCTCTATAAGCCAGGATAAAAAAATCCTTGTTCTTACAGTCGTGAACCAGAGCTTAGACAAAGATTATAGTGCAAAAATAAGTAATAATAGGGGTGTCAAATTTTTGGAAGCTACTTTAGTGACATTGAATGCAAACAACGTCAGATCATACAATGACTTCGAGTCCAAAGATAATGTGAAAACTGTGGAAGAAACATTCACCGTCAACTCCTCCTCTATAGAATTTACTTTTAAGAAACATTCTGTAAACAGGCTGACAATCAAACTAGAATAATTTATTCCAAATTTTTTTTTACAAATTTAAATTTGTCTTTAACTTTCTATGGTTAATGATTAAAGTTTGTTTGGCATTTATAAGTAAACCGAAGTTTGAGGCAGGCCAACAATAGAGCTCATCATCCTATAAGCTATGTTCACACGTGAAGTCCCTATAATATTCCATCTCATAGTTTGAACATTTAAAGAGGTGTTCATTGTTTCGTGTCAAGTATCTTACTTCTATTCATTCGAGGTTTACTTTGTATTTGATGCGGGCTTGAAGAATACTAACTTTACCCCATTTTACAATGCATGTCGGTCAAAATTTAAATATTTGACCGATGTATCTTAAATTATGCTGAGCGAGGGACGAGTGTTAGAGGTTTTAGTAGACTGGAATTTCTGGGGCAGTTATAAGAAAAATTTTATACGAAGGGACGATTACTTTAAAAAAATTAGTAATTTATGTAAAGGAAATGAAGTAATCGTTATAAAAGGTGTAAGAAGATCTGGAAAGTCTTCTATTGCTTACTTTTTTATTAAAGAACTCATAAACTCCGGTTTGGATGCAAAAAAGACGCTTTTTATTAACTTTGAAGACCCAAGGCTTCCAGTAGTTATAGGCTTAGAAGAAGTAAATAAAATATTTGAGATTTACTTAAAAAACGTTGACAGTAATCCAAAGTATGTAGTGCTTGACGAAGTTCAATACGTAGAAGCATGGGAAAAGTTTGCAAGGTTCTTGCCTGAAGCAAAAGATGTAAAAGTTATAGTTACGGGCTCTTCTTCAAAGCTCATGAGCGAAGAATATTCAACAGTTTTAACCGGTAGACATGTGGATATTGAAGTATTTCCTCTTTCTTTCAGCGAGTTTCTAAAGTTTAAAAATTTAGAGATGAAAAACAAGGTTGACATAATTAAAGAGAGGATAAAGGTAAAGAAGTTTCTAGACGAATATCTTGAATGGGGTGGGTTTCCTGAAGTTGTACTGTCTGAAGGAACTGAAAGAAAAGGTGAGTTGCTAAGGTCATACTTTTACGATATTCTCCTTAAAGATATAGTAAGAAGATACAAGGTTAAGAAAGTTGTAGAATTGGAGAGACTGGCAAAAATTTACATTTCAAACATATCTACAATTCAATCATTTCATAAACTGAAAAACCTGCTGAACACAAGCCTAGATACTGTAGAAAGATTTTCTAAATACATGCTCACAGCAAGGCTGTTTTTATTTTTAGATAACTTTAGCTACTCTCTAAAAGAACAGATCAGAAGTATGAAAAAAGTTTATGCAGTTGACCTAGGATTTTATAAACTTCACGGATTTAAAGTTAGTGAAAACATAGGAAGAGTGATCGAAAATGTTGTTCTCTTGCACCTAACAAGAAAAATGGAATTTAATCCAATTATGAAAATCTTTTATCTAAAAATAAACAGCAGTGAAGTAGATTTTGTTATTAAAGAGGGGCCGGAAATCAAGCAATTAATTCAGGTAACGTACGTTTCGAGCAAAGATGAATTAGATAGGAG
>JACIWG010000014.1:17727-19253 GCA_014361085.1 Nitrososphaeria archaeon | reverse complement strand
TTTTTACAGAAATCGACAAGAAAGCCTACGTTTTTAACCGTGGGATGAATTGTCGATAAGTTTAGGTATAGGCTTGTAAATATTAAACTTGAGCGAGTCGCTCATGAAGGCTAGGAAGACTATTAAGGGTAAAATTCTTGAGCTTCGGAAAGGTAAGGAACAGCTTTTAAAGCGTGAATATGAGAACTGGCAACGCTATCTCAGAGGCGACAAGTCGGCTCAGCTTTATTCAGCGACAAGACAGCAGGCTGAAAGGCTTCTGAAGAGGCTTGGAGATAGGTTTAATCCAAACAAGGAGTATCCGCTAATCCTTAGAAGAGACGTTTATAGGGCTAACACTAAGCTAACACAGTATTGGCTCAAGATTCCAATTTATGGAGTTAGAGGTGGAATAAATGTTCCAATAAAGACGCATGAGCCTATAACTGAGGATATGGTTTGCAGAGACGCCAAAATCATTAAGAAAGGTGACGAATGGTTCATCTATATAACTGTTGAGAAGGAGGTTGAAGAGAGAAGCCATAAATCGGTTCTGGCAGTAGACTTGGGAATCCGATGGATGGCGACAACCGTAAACTCAAACAACCAGAAGCCAAAATTCTATGGAAAAGAGCTTAGAAGGGTTAAGGGACACTTCTTCTGGCTTAGAAGAACATTAGCCCTAAAGAAAGCCTATAAAACCATAAAGAAAATTGGACCTAAAGAGCGAAGAATGGTTAACAATATCCTTCATAAAATAAGCAGAGCCATAGTCGACGAAGCTTTAGAGAACGATTCAATGATAGTTCTTGGAAACCTTAAAGGCATCAGGAGAAATGGGAGAGGCAGAGTTTTCAACAGAAAGCTCAACAACGGCTTCCCATACTACAAGCTAAGCCAATACATAGAGTATAAGGCGAAATGGCATGGAATAAAAGTCTTAAAGATAAGCGAGAGAAACCCGTCTAAAACATGCCATAAATGTGGACATAAGGGGCTTCAAGTCGAAAGCCTATTCAAATGCCCAAACTGTGGATACACATGCAACGCAGACTTCAATGGAGCAATGAACATCCTCAAGCGGGGACTAGGCTATATGCCTAGTCCAGGGGCATCCTTGACAATGCCCAGAACTCGGTATGATGAAAGGCTCACCCTTGAAGAACCGAGAATCTCCCAACTTCAGTCGTGGTGAGTGTCAAATGCTTTCTAATTAAATTATTTTTTGCTAGAATTTTTTGAAGGATTCTCTTTTTGCACCACATATTGGACATTTTTCAGGCGGCATTCCTTCTACAGTGTAACCGCAAAGTGGGCAAATGTATATGTCTCCTATTTGGGCGTCAACACCCTTTTCTACAGAAGCTTTAGCGTTCTCATACATTTTCGCATGTATCTTTTCAGCATTGTATGCCCAATCAAATGATCTTAATGCTGACTTTTCACCCTGAAGTTCTGCAACAGCCTTAAATGCAGGATACATTTCTTCAACCTCATAGGTTTCTTTCAGCAGGTAGCGGACGGCGCTGAGCTTGGCGGAAAAAGGC
>JACIWG010000014.1:0-17717 GCA_014361085.1 Nitrososphaeria archaeon | reverse complement strand
TTCAACCTCATAGGTTTCTCCCTCTATAGCGCTTTCAAGATTTTCTTTAGAAGATTTAACATTGCCTAGCACATTATAATGGTTTTTTGCGTGAACAAATTCTGCATAGGCTATGGCTTTAAAGAGTCTTGCAACATTATGCAAACCTTCCCTTTCAGCCACTTCAGAAAATATTAGGTACTTCATGTGCGCCATACTTTCTCCAGCAAATCCTTCACTAAGACTTTTTTCAGTCATCTTCCTAACCATATATGCTCAGAAAAAATTTTTTCTTTTCGAATATATAACCTTTACTGGAATCTTATAAAAATTTATATCCTATCTTATAGGCTTAACCATTTTCCTTACTTCTGAAACAGCTTCAGAAAAGCTCATTTCAGTTGAAATGTACTCTAAATCGAGGTTCTCAAACATCTTTTTAACTATAGCCTTTAGAAGGTACATGGCCCCTGCACCGAATACAAGCTTGAGAAACTCTTCAAACTCTTTAGAATATTCTGCAACATCTTCTAGGGACCTTAAACGGTACCTTTTTAGAAAATGTGTTATAATCGCATCCTTTGGTCCATCACCTAATACTGAAAGCCCTGACTCAATAGAATCTTTAATAACCTTTCTCAGTGTACTGTATTCCACACGCTTCACCCTTTACACATTTTACTAATATTTAATACATCATATGATAAGATTTTTTTATTTAAAAATTTTTTACAAAAGATAAATTTATGTAATTTTGTAAATTTTAGCCCTTTCATTTGCTGTATGTAAGTTAAACAGTTATATAAACTTTAAAGGTGATGTGGTTTTCCTTTAAAAAGAACATCTTCCGGAACCTTTTTTTCAAAAATTTTTAGAAAGTTTATGTCATCCTCCCTTTTCCTCAACTCGTCAGGCAACATTATTGGAATCTCATCTGATATAGGATACCATCTTCCACATTTTTCACACAATATTATTCCCCACTTGATATTGTATGAGAGGCATTTTCTACACTCTTTTATTAACACATCCTTTTCTATACTGTTTGATGTAATGTTTTTGTACGCGCAGTATAGTTCGCACACGTTCTTTGGAGCTTCAGCGGCCTTCGTTTCAGCTTCCTCGAATACGTAGAGTTTTAGTGGAAAATTTTTGCATATTGGGCATGCTAGAATATCCATTAGCCTATATCTCATGTTATAGACACCCTTCTAAACTCAACTGGCATGTTAGCACTTAAGCCCCTAACCTCGTTAACTGCTTCAGTAACCATTTCTATCACATCCTTTTCTAGTATTGAAAGTTTTTCCTTATCCTTTGCTTCGACTGTAGCCTTTATCTGTGGCAATGTATTCGATGCTCTAACAATATACCATCCACTTTCAAGGTTCACTCTCACACCATCTAATGTTATTGGCGTGAACCCTTTCCCCTTAACCTTCAAATTCATTCTCTCAATAACCTTAAACTTTATTTCATCCGGTACTGTGAAAACTAATCTTGTTGTATAATATTTTGGCAGCCTGTCCACCATTTCAGAAAGTCTTTCACTTGATTCTGAAACCATTTCAGCAACCTTTAGGGTTGCATATATTGCATCATCTGCACCATAAACATCCCTAAAATATAGGTGGCTCGCTATCTCTCCACCAAATAAAGCTTTTTCTGAAATCATCTTCTCAAGTATGAAGGAGTGGCCTACTTTAGACATTATCGGTGTAACACCCTTTTCCACAAACACGTCTTCAAGTAACTTTGAGCAGCTTACTTCGTAAACGACCTTTTCGCCAGAACCTTTTATAAAATGTCTTATCAGCAACGCCAGCATCTTGTCCCCCTCAATAACTCTTCCTTTATCGTCAACGAATACTGCACGGTCTCCATCACCATCATATGCTACTCCAAAATCAAAATTATCTTCAGAAATCATCTTCTTCATAGTCTTCAGTGACTCGTCAGTTGGTTCTGGTGAACGTGATGGAAAATTTCCGTCAGGATAATTGTTTATTGCCACAACCTCAAGTCCTGCTTTTCCAATAATCTTGTCCGCATACTTTGAGCATGAACCGTTTCCAGGGTCGACTAAAATCCTTAACCTTCTCCTAACATTAACCTTTTCTAGTATAAACCTCTGATATATGCTGTTCACTTCATCAACCTTGTCAAGTACAGTTCCCCCTCCACTTTCAAAATATTTTTTTGAAAATATTATTTCCTTTATCTTCTCTAAACCCATACCCCATCCACATAGCATCGCCTTTTCCCTGCATAGTTTGAAACCGTTCCATTGAGGTGGATTATGGCTTGCGCTAACTATTGCGCCACCATCTAGGCCAAAGTGTGATATTGTAAAGTATACGGTTGGTGTTGGCACAAGCCCTATATCCCAGACTTCCGCTCCAGACGATGTAAGCCCATCAACTAGCGCCTTCTTTAGTGCTGGACTACTTTTTCTCACATCATATCCGACTGCAACCCTCTTACCTGCTCCGCCAAGAAATGTTCCAAGAGCCTTTCCAACAAGTTCTGCAACATTCTCGTCCAAGTCTAGACCGTATACTCCCCTAATATCGTAGGCTCTAAAGATACTTTCTTTTATCATAGGAATAAAAATCTGATGTCATGCTATAAAAGTTTTTCAAAAATTAGCCAATCATCTAACATTTTATCTTGGATGGAAATCTTAAATAGAGCTTCTAAAGCGTGCAGGCAATCGTGTGAGAGGAGAAAAGTATGAAGGTTGGTATTGTAGGATATGGTGCATATGTTCCAAAGTATAGGATAAGTGTTGAAGAAATTGCAAGGGTATGGGGTCAGGATGCTGGCTCAATAAAAAGTGGTTTGGATGTGATAGAAAAGTCTGTACCATCGCTTGATGAAGACACTGCAACATTGGCTGTTGAAGCTGCAAAAAATGCTTTCAAGAGGGCGAAGAATGTTAGAGCATCAGATATTGGAGCAGTATATGTTGGCTCAGAATCACACCCTTATGCGGTAAAACCAACCGCTGTAACTGTAGCAGAAGCTTTAGGTATAACACCACATGTGACTGCCGCAGACTTGGAGTTCGCTTGCAAGGCTGCTACTGCAGGAATACAGGCGTGCATGGGTCTGGTTAGGGCTGGATACATAAGATACGGTATGAGTGTTGGCTCTGACACTGCACAGAGTGCTCCTGGAGACGCTTTAGAGTATACTGCGTCAGCTGGTGCTGCAGCCTACATTATTGGTGGAGAAAATCTTGTTGCAGAAATTGAAGGCACATACTCTTACACGCAGGATGTTCCAGACTTTTGGAGAAGAGAATGTGCGCCATATCCGAGGCATGGTGGAAGGTTTACTGGAGAGCCAGCATATTTTGAGCATGTGATAAAATCAAGTAAGGGTCTTATGGAAAGGCTTGGAACAAAGCCTTCAGACTACAAATATGTAGTGTTTCATATGCCAAACGGCAAGTTTCCTCTTAGGGCTGCAAAAGTTTTAGGTTTCACGATAGAGCAGGTTAATCCTGGACTTGTTGTAGAAAAGATTGGTAACACATATTCTGGCTCATCACTTTTAGGTTTAGCAGCGATATTGGATATTGCTAAAGCTGGTGAAAGAATCCTATTAACATCATATGGTTCTGGAGCAGGCTCTGACTCCTTCAGCATAATAGTGACAGACCTTATTGAGGAGAGAAGAGGTCTTGCTCCTCCAGTAAAATATTATGTTGAAAGAAAAGAGTATGTTGACTACGCAGTTTATGCGAGAAACAGGTGTCTGTATAGGGGTTGATGGTATGATAAAGAAAAGGGATGTTGCAATAATATCTGCTGCTACAACAAGATGTGGTGAGCAATGGGATAAGGGTATAAAGGATCTTGCTTGGGAGGCTGGAGTTAAGGCTGTAGAAGAAGCAGGTATAAGTGGTAAGGATATAGAATATCTTGTTGTAGGAAACATGTCAGGTGGAATGTTTGTAGGCCAAGAGCATATTGGTGCACTTGTCGCAGACTTTCTCGGCCTAAATCCAATACCGTCTCTTAGAGTAGAAGGCGCCTGCGCGTCTGGAGGGATCGCCTTCTTTCAAGGATACTTGGCAGTAGCTTCTGGACTATATGATATTGTGGCAGTCGGTGGTGTAGAAAAGATGACGGACGTTGAACAGGAGCAGGCTACAACAGCCCTCTCTGGAGCAATGGATTTTGAATGGGAAGCATATTTTGGTGCAACATTTCCAGGAATATATGCTCTGATGGCGAGGAGATACATGCACGAGTATGGGCTTAAAAGGGAGTCTCTTGCCAAGGTTGCAGTAAAAAACCATTATCATGGAAGCATGAACCCCCTAGCACATTTTAGAAACAGGATAACCGTGGAGGAGGCTTTAAATGCGCCTATGGTTGCTGACCCTTTAGGAAAATATGATTGCTGCCCAATATCAGATGGTGCTGCACTTGTAATACTTGCACCACTTGAAATTGCAAAAAAATACACTGATACGCCTATTATAGTAAAATCTTCTGTCATGGCATCAGACACACTAAGTCTACTGAGAAGGCGGGATATTTGCACTTTAGATGCTACAGTTAACGCGGCTGAAAAGGCTTTCAAACTAGCGCATTTGGAAAGGAGTCAAGTGGACGTTATTGAAGTGCATGATTGTTTCACCATAGCTGAAATACTTGCTATAGAAGATTTAGGTTTTGTTAAAAAGGGTGAGGGGTGGAAACTGTATGAGGAGGGTGAAACGTATGTTGGAGGCAGGCTTCCAGTGAACACGGATGGCGGCTTAAAGGCTTCAGGCCATCCTGTGGGTGCAACTGGAGTAAAACAGATTGTTGAGCTCGTTAAACAGTTGAGGGGTGAAGCAGAAAAGGGTAGGCAGGTGGATAATGCTGAAGTAGGCTTAGCCCATAATGTTGGAGGCTCAGGTGCGACAGCGGTTGTCACAATATTATCTAGGGGGTGAAAAGAATTGAGTCAAATGGCTCCACCAGCTCATTGGAGGAGGGCGAAGGAAAGATATAGGCTTCTGGGTTCAAAGTGCGAGAACTGTGGTAGCATATATTTTCCTCCAACTAAAGTTTGTCCAAAATGTAGGAGAAAGGGTAAGATGGTTCAAACAGAATTTTCAGGTAGGGGAAAGGTTTTCTCGTACACGATAATACATGCTGCTCCAAAAACTTTCGAAAAATATACACCTTACATACTTGCGTTAGTTGAGCTTGAAGAGGGGCCTAAGGTATTGTCACAGCTAGTTGACTGTAGGCCCGAAGAGGTTAAAATAGGTATGGAGGTAGAAGCTTGTTTCAGAAAACTTTTCGAACAGGATGATGAGGGAATAATAAGTTACGGATTCAAGTTTAGGCCGATAGACGATAGTTGGAGAAATAAACAGTCTCAAAATTAAATTTATTTAATAACGTCAGCCTTTTATTGAATGTCCAGCAACTATCTCCCTAACCTTTTGAAGTAAACTTTCACCCTCATATCTCCTTATAATTATACATTCTATTCCAAGGTCGATGCAGCTGTCCACATTCCTCTGCAAATCGTCTATAAAGTAAACCTTGTTCCCCTTTTCCTTCTCTAAAATGTATATTAGTTGCCTCCTCTTGCTTCCAAACCTATCTCTACCTAAAACCTCTTTAAAATATCCTCTTATACCGTATTCTTCCAAAAACTTTTCTAGAACCTTCTGTGACTGCATTGAAGCAAGATATTTTCTTCCCTTAAAAAGTTCAAGTGCCTCGATAACATCATCATAGATTTCACTTTTTTCTATAGCCTCCATTTCATATTCTTCTATTATCTTGTTCGCTTTATCGTATAGGCTTGTGCCATAGGTGTTCTTCCAGAATGTTATAAGGTCAGTAACCCTATATCCTGCAACCTCTGAAACCCTACTATAAACCTTCGGCCAGTCAACATTCAATTTAGCCACTACTCCGTCAAAGTCTAGAACAAGAACTGTATTCTCCATAGCTACCTCTATCGCTACCTCTATTTTGTGTTTAAAGTTTTTGGAAAAACTTATCTTTTTACAAAATTAACCCCTTTACATGAACTTTAACGTTATTGTTGTAGGAGCAGGTCCAGCTGGATATGTTGCCTCTATAAGACTTGCACAACTTGGTTTAAATACTGCTTTAGTTGAAAAGCACCATTTTGGCGGTGAATGCACGAATTATGGTTGTATTCCAACAAAGGCTTTTATTGAATCAGCTAACCTCTTCTGGAAGGCGAAAAGGGGTTGTGAAATTGGTGTTGTTTCTGAGCCAAGATATGATTTAAAGACATTTATGGTTTGGAAGGACAAGATTGTTTCCCAACTTAGGTCAGGAATAGGTTTTCTTTGTGAAAGAAATGGTGTAAAAGTTTTTGAAGGTGAAGCATTTTTAAAGTCTATAAAAAATGTTGTTGTAAAGGGCGCCAATGGTACTCTTGAACTTTTTGCAGAAAATATTGTTGTAGCTACAGGTTCAGTGCCAGTCCAGTTACCAAACATGCCATTTGATGGAAAATATGTGCTGTCTTCAAAGGACATGTTTAGTCTAGAAAGTTTACCAAATAGCATTCTTATTGTCGGTGGAGGTGCGATTGGTGTAGAATTTGCTTCAGCCTTATCTAAGATAGGTGTGCAAGTGTATTTGGTTGAAATGATGGATCAGCTTCTTCCAGGATTCGATAAGGATGTTGCCAGAACCCTTAACCGCACACTTTCAAGACTCGGTGTAAAAATATATACTGGTACACTATTAACATATTATCGTATCCTAAATGGGTCTGTTGAAGTAAGAGTTAATGGACATGCTGGAGAAGAAACTTTTAGGGTTGAAAAGGTTCTTGTAGCAGCTGGAAGAAGGCCTACACCATTAATTGGCTTAAGTGAAGCTGGCATAATTTTAGATTCTAAAGGCCACGTTATCGTTGACAAGATGATGAGATCAAATGTACCTAACGTTTTCGCTGCAGGAGATGTTGCTGGCCCACCATATCTTGCCCACAAGGCCTTTAAGCAGGGTCTTGTCTCAGCTGAAAATTTGGCTGGAAAAAATGTTATATACAATTTTAGGGCTGTTCCAAATGTAGTTTTCTCTGAACCTGAAATTGTTTCAGTAGGTTTAAGTGAAGATGAGGCTAGGAAAAATGGTTTAGAAGTGTTAGTGGGACGTTTTCCAATGCAGGCTTCAGGCAGGGCTCTTACTGAAGCTTCTCCAGAAGGTTTTGCTAAAGTTGTTGTTGAAAAGGATAGCTTGAAGGTTATTGGAATCCAGATTGTTGGCGCTAACGTTTCCGAGCTTGCTGGAGAAGCAAGTTTAGCTGTTGAATTAGGTTTAAATGTTAGAGAACTTGCTTCAACAATTCATCCGCATCCAACATTATCTGAAGCATTAATGGAGGCTGCAGAAGATTCTCTAGGCGAATCTGTGCACGTGTTCAGGCGAAGGATCTAAGTTTATTTAAAACTTCTATAAAATCCAGTTCAGGCTCTATACGGGCTCTAATACCAATCCTATTCTGTAAACAGTTGTAAATGTGCT
Organism: Nitrososphaeria archaeon; assembly: GCA_014361085.1. Taxonomy (GTDB): domain Archaea; phylum Thermoproteota; class Nitrososphaeria; order JACIWG01; family JACIWG01; genus JACIWG01. The sequence goes on along the minus strand of JACIWG010000014.1, from coordinate 10,209 downwards.
TTTCAATAATATTTGCTCCAACACCAAAAAGCATGTGTAGTCCATCGTGGAAGTTTTTTAGATTTGATGGAATATCCTCCTTTTGAAGCCCGTACTCTCTTTCCATAAAATAGTAAACTGCCTCCTTTGCCTTATTACCTAAAATGGATAAAGCTTCATCTATAGCGTCCATTACGACCCTGTCAGCCCTATCCACCATCTTATCACAACACCATAATGTTAATGTGATTATTAAATTTTTTTAACCTATATTCTAAGATTAGCTAAAGTGTGCTAAAAGGGCCTGCATACCCTTAGGTGTAAGAAATATTCTTCCATCAGAAAGCTCCATAATGTAACCCTTCTCCTTAAAAAATTCAAGCTTACTTATCTTTGAAATAAGACTATCCTTTGGTACAGCATTCCTTTCAGATGTAGCGTTATAAGAGAACATTAGCTCCTCAAGAAGCCTATACTCTCTTTCATCAAATTCGTTCGACATGTTTGCTCAAGAAAATATAGGCGCCCATCTTTATAACCTTTATCTTTTAACATGCCCTTCAACAGGAAGTTTTATAATAAATTTTGTTCCATACCCAACCTTGCTTTCAACAAAAATGTGTCCCCCATGTAATTCAACAAACCTCTTGCATATGGCTAGCCCAAGTCCTGTACCCCTCTCTTTTGTCGTAAAGAACGGCTTAAAGAGTTTCCCAAGATTCTCTTCTGAAATACCTACTCCCGTATCCTCTACACTTATAACTATATGCTCATTCTCTATTCGCGCGCTAATAAAGAGGTTGCCGCCATTTGGTAGTGCGTCAATGGCATTAGATACCAGATTCGATAGCACCCTTCTCATCATTAAGGGGTCGATTTGCAGTTTCGGAAAATCTTCTTGAATTGAAACCTTTACCTTAATGTTTTCTGGAATTATAAATGTTACAAGAATCTCGTCAACAAGTTTTTTAAAATCTATTTCAATATATTCTGGCTTCATGTTTCTTGCATAATCTTTGAAATCTGAAACCATCTTATTCATGTACTCTACCTGCTCGTTTATTGAATCCAAAATTTCCTTAAAACTTTCCTTCTCATAAGATGGTATTGGTAAAAGTTTAAGCTTCTCCTTCAAAAGAAACGTCTTATACAATATTACTTGTAATGGTGAACGTAGGTCATGAACGATCATTGAAACAACTTCCCCTACAGCTGCAAGCCTTTCAGCATCCAAAAGCGCTCTAGTCTTTTCTTCAACAATTCTTTCAAGCCTCTCATTATATTCTTTTAACATATCCTGCATACGCTTCATTTCAGTTATATCTCTTGAAATTCCAACTATTCCCATAACCTTTCCTGTCCTATCTATAATAGGCATCTTTGTTGCAGTAACCCAATGTTCTCTACCATCTTTTCCAATAACCCTTTCAACCTTGTTTATTATAGGCTTACCTTCCCTGATTATATCTTGCTCATCCTCAAATGTCTTTCTAGCAAACTCTTCACTGTAGAAGTCGAAGTCAGTCTTGCCAATCGCTTCATCAGGGTCCTTTAAACCCATTCTTTCAGCATGCGCTCGATTCACTTTAGTGAAACGGGATTGCGTGTCCTTAAAGTATATTGCATCTGGAACCGCCTCCATGAGAATATTCAAAAACTCTTTTTCACGATAAAGTTCTCTCTCAAGTCTTCTACGTTCTGTCACATCCAATACTGTAACAATAACCTGCTGAGGTCTTCCTTCACGGTCTTTAACGGTACTGGCATAAACTTCTGCCTCAAAATCTTTTCCTTCAAAATTTTTTAGGATAAAAGTTGATGAAATCGGTCTTTCACTTTTTAAAAGCATTTTCATGCTTGAAATAACTTTTTCCCTTTCTTCTTCTTGAAAGAATTCTAGAAAATTTTTTCCAATAAAATCTTCTCTATTAGTTTTGAATAATTTTAGCGTGGAATCTGTACACTCGATAACATTTCCCTCTAAATCCAGAAATATTATGGGTATTGGAGAAAATTCTATTAATGTTCTAAATAGTTCCTCAAATAATTTATCCTTTTCCCTACCCTCTTTCTTGTACTCTGAAACCATTCAATGTTGATGGTCCACTTTCTATTAATAAATATTTAAACCATTAATTTCAATTTTTCTCTACAAGACTAAGTAATATTCTTTCATATTTTATTACAGGCGCTAATATTATTTTAAAGAGGCTGTATCTTCTTATTAGAATCTCTATGTTCTCTATATCGTATGTGGATATTGTTTTAGAGATCGGTGTAAGCGTTAAGTATATGATAAAAAATAGGAGTCCTCTTGATAAAAGATTGAGTATCCAGTATGGGAAAGAGAGTATGTCTATGGCTAAAATTGTGGCCAGTGCAGAAACAAATGATGTTAAATAAATTTTTGCAGAAGTTACAGCATCAAACTTTAAACCCAATATTCTATTACATGCTAAAATATTGTAGGCCATGGTAAATGTTTGTGAAATTATTATGGCAAAAAGTGTTCCATATACACTATAGTAGGATGTCAAAAAATACACTAATGGTGTGAATGTGGTAAAGTTTACTAAAGTGCTATAAAATGAAAGTCTCGTGTATCCTAGGCCGTTGAAAACGTGTCCAAAGACTATTGAACCGAATCCAGCGAAAAGGTTTGTTACAACGTATAGGGTAAGATATGATGGTGCAAGAGTATAACTTCTACCATAAAATGTGTACACTATATCCTTTGAAAGAACCATTATTAGAACTGTGGCTGGGACTATAACAAGTGAAGTGTATTTGGTTGAAAGCCTAAACAGTTGAAAAAGTTCACTCGAATTCTTTTTAACTTTAGAAAAGGCTGGAAAAAGTGCTGAAAAGGGGTATGTTAGTACGCCTACAACTGCAAGCAGTCTTGCTGCAACATAAAAGTTTCCTATTTCAGTATTTGATGTAAAGAATGCTAAAACTAGAACCTGAACCTGGGATGCTATCGTATTCAAAAAGTTTGCAGCATATAATGGAAAACCATAGGATACCATCATCTTAATATTTGTAAAAAGGCTGTTTTCTGCAGGCTTGCCAAGCATCCTATAAAGTTTTAGAAAGAATATCGCTCCAATAATAAATGCTGCTATATAGCTTATTACATGTCCCCATATTGCTCCTAAGATGCCAAAACCTAAAATAACCAGTACTGGTGAAAGAAAGGATTTAACTATAGCCTCCGTGTTTAAAATTAGAGCGTTCCCCTCCATTCTATCTAGTCCCGAAAATGCTTCACCTAAAAAGTTGAATAGTGTCTGAAACAATATTATAATTGAAGCTATCCTAACAAAATATCCTAGCTCACTTCTATTAAGTAGTATTGCTGCAAGAGATTCTGAAAAAGTAAAACATAATACTGTCGCTATAGTGCTTACAATAAACTTGTACAAGAAGCCTGTTCTCAGTATACTTGCTACAACATCAACTTTATTCTCGTTCCTAAATTTTGCTGTAAACCTTGTTAATGCAGCACCTACACCTGGGTCAAGGAATCCTAGAATTAAGGCTGAGGGAACGAAGGCTAGAGAAAATATGCCGAAACCCTCTGGCCCCAGTAGTCTTCCCACAATCATTGAACCTACTGATAGGATAACCAATGACATGAAATAGCCTATGAATAGGAAGAAGCCCCCTCTAGCAGACTCTTCAACAATGTTTGAAAGGTTTCCACTCATGCGTGCCACTATCTTTTGCCGGCAAAGTATCTTTTCGCATCCTCATAAGATTTTAAAGTCCCTATATCCCACCAGCTTCCGCGCATTATGTAACCGTACACAGGCATTTTCTTACATAACCATTCTATGAACCTTCCAGGCGCATCTGAATCCCTACCCATGTTAACATACTCATTAATTTTTTCAAAGACTTCCTTTGGAAAAATGTATAGGCATGTTCCAATAAGTGTTGTTTTAGGCTCCTTCGGCTTCTCAACAAAATCCATAATCCTACCATCATCTTTTAGAACTACAATAGAATAGTTTTTTGCGAGATCAGCATCTTTAACATCGTATAAGCATATTATTGGCGATTTAAGTTCATCAAACATTCTTTTAAAGCCTAGAAGGCTCTCAGTAAATATGTTATCGCCAGCTGCAATAAGACAGTCTTCAACAACCTCACTCGATAGTCTTGCAAGGGCTCTAATTGCACCCAACTTCTCCTCCTCCCTCATTGAAGATTCAGCTATAATCCTAACATTTTTTCTACCAGCTGATGAAAGCCATTTCTCAAAATCATTCTTAAACCTCATGTTTGTTGACACTATAATATCTCCAATATTTAGTTCATCTATCTTTTCAAGCAAATACTCTATAATCGGCTTATCTTTTATGAGAAGAAGTGGTTTAGGCTTCTCTAACGTTAGCGGCCAAAGTCTTTTCGCAAACCCTCCTGCCAAAATAATGGCCTGCATAAGCATGCACATACACTCATATTATAAAAATTTTAAAAAGCAAAAAACTAAAAATTATAAACTTGCTTTTTCAAATGTAAATGATGGTGTCGTAACTTGATTTTCGGTTGCGAACATTTAAAGTATAGGGTTGTAGAAGGATGGGGAAAACATTTCTATTCACCGTTTGTTGAAGTTACAGGTGTTGCAGTAGACAGTAAAAACAATGTTTACACATTCATTAGAGGTGTTGACCCTCTTCTAATTTTTGATGAAGATGGTAACTTTATAACATGCTGGGGACGAGGTCTTTTCAGTTGGCCTCATGGCCTTTACGTTGCACCTGATGACACAATCTTTTGCACTGACGGAGACCATACAGTTAAAAGGTTTACTCAAGACGGTCGTCTTCTAATGGTTCTTGGGAAAAAAGGTTGTCCATCAGACAGTGGATGTGTTAATAAAGATTATAGGACAATTAAGCGTGGAGCTGGACCATTCAATCTTCCAACTGACGTGTTTGTTGACAAAGATGGTACAATATACGTTTCTGACGGCTATGGTAACGCTAGAGTTCACAAGTTTTCTAAAGAAGGTGAACTTATCACCTCATGGGGTGAGCCTGGGAGGGGTCATGGACAATTTAATCTCCCGCACGGGATATACGTTCATGAGGGTATAGTCTATGTTGCTGATAGAGAAAATTGTAGGATACAATTGTTTGACCCTGAAGGAAGATATCTTGGAGAATGGTATGCTAATAGGCCAACGGACGTTTACGTACACGACAAATACGTTTACGTGACAGAACTTGGATACAATGTTGGACATAGTCTTATTTCAACAACGCCCCGGGATGGTGTTAAGGCTGCTAGGCTAACAGTATTCGACTTAAACGGTGAAATTGTTACCAGATGGGGTTCAGATGAAGGCTGTAGACCAGGATACTTTAGAGCACCACATTCCCTATGCTTAGACCATGAAGGAAACATATATGTTGGTGAAGTAGTAATATCTTCAGCCGAATTCAAAAATGTTCCAAACGAATGTCATGCTATACAAAAATTTGAGCGGATAATATAAGAGGTGCAATATTGTTGACTTCATTAGCGGACTCACTAAATGTTAGAGGCTTCACTTTAAGAAATCGCCTAGTTTTTCCACCTATACTAACTAATCTTGCATCATTTGATGGAAGCGTTACCGAAGAGTTGATAGAACATTATGTAGTAAGGTCCTCCTATGTTGGCTTGGTTATTGTTGAAGCCGCCTATGTTTCAGAATCTGGAAAATATGTTCAAAGACAGCTTAGTGTACACGATGATAGGATGATTCAAGGTCTTAGAAAGCTTGTTGAAAAAGTTCATGAAAAGGGTGCTACTATAGTATTGCAGATAGTTCATTCTGGTTCAAAATGCAGCTTACCTAACGTAACCCCTCTCGCACCATCATCTGATGAAAGGTCAAAGGAGCTTACAAAAGAAGAGATAAAAGCTGTTGTAGAAGAATTTGCTAAGGCCGCTGAAAGGGCTGTAGTCGCCGGATTCGACGGGGTTGAAGTTCATGGGGCGCACGGTTTTCTAGTAAACCAGTTCTTTTCACCTCTCACTAACAGAAGGTTAGATGAATATGGTGGAACATTAGAAAATAGGATACGTTTTCCAGTAGAGGTGGTGGCGGCAGTTAAACGTAAGATTGGAAATAAGCTTCTATTGTACCGTTTAGGTGCTGACGACATGCACCCTGAAGGTGTTTCTATAGAAGATTCGAAAGTTTTAGCCAGAGAGTTGGAGGAAAAGGGTGTAGACATCGTTGACGTTAGTGGTGGAATTTGTGGAAGCCGACCTGCACAGTTAGAGGGTGTAGAAGGATACTTTATACCTCAAGCCCGTGAGATAAAGAAGGCTGTTAATGTTCCAGTTATAGGTGTAGGCGGAATAAGAAGCCTAGAATACGCTAACATGGTTATTGAGAAAGGCTATGTTGACCTAGTTGCTGTTGGAAGAATGCTTTTGAAGGACCCTGAATGGGCTAAAAGGGCTCTAGAGCACGCAAACATAATTAAAAAGATGAAACAATAAAATCGTCTATAAGCTTGTTCCCAAAAGTATTGAAGCGAATGTGGCTATAAGTATTATTATCAAAGTCTCTAACAAAGTTATTTTCAGAGGGATCCTGGTCATTTTTGAACGATATCTTGCAAGTAATAGGACGACAATTGACCCAATCAATGCTACTGAACTCAATAAATTATATGGTGTTGGAAGCAGTAAATAGACTAGTATAGGCGTGAAACCTGCAAATAATGTTGTAAGGGCACATACTATTGCGGACGTGATATTCGCTTTCTGAACCTCCCTGTTCAAGAGTGTAAAGATTTGCTCCAAAAGTTCTATCGACTTCAGCCTTTGCCCTCTATCTGGGTTATCGCTTAAACTGTAGTCCATCAACCTTTTCAAGGCAATAATTTCAGAAATGTCTTCCGTAACTCCTCCTAGAAAGAAGCTTGAAAAGTTTGTTATAGCTACAGAAGCTAATGTTAGTAGTGCTGCGAAGATCGTTAACTTAGAGGATAGTCTGGCAAAAAAGGATGAGAGAATAATCATTAGACTTGTTATTGAACCGTCAGTTAGGCCTGCAACAACCTCCAATATTGGCTCACTTTTTAACAGTAAACTTTTCCAGTCACCACTAACCTTTGAGCCGACAGAAGTTAATTCAATATATTCTCCTTTAACAGTGACGAGGCCCTCATTTGCGAGTTCAGATAAGGCCCTATTTAGGTCTCCCGGTTCAACACAAATACGATGTTCACATAACTCTTCTATTCTATCCCTTAATTTACTTAAATCAATTTTAGCAGTCCTGCTTAAAATCAAGAGAGTAACAATCTTTATCACATCATATAGGTCCTGTACTTCAAACGACATCTTATTTCAAGCCTTTCACTTTAACATTCTAGTGGGAGGGCAAATATATAATATATATTGTATTTAAACTTTAATCAATGTTTGAGACTGCGTCAACATATGTCCTATAGATAGCCTTTCCTGCCTCAAGAACTTTAATCCTTTCTTCAAAAGAAAGTTTATCGTACAAGTTTTCTCCTAAACTTCTACCCAATTTTGTTGGCAAACTAACATACACTGGCTCAGAAATTTCATCAAACCTTATAGGTACGTCTATTGGAAAATATGTTCTCCTATCTTTAACTATCGCTTCAATAATATCTTTGAATGCTGCAGCTGGACCGTATTCTGTTCCACCAACATTATCTATAATAAACTTTGTTATCGACCTAACATAATCTTCTATAGTGCTCTTTTCAAGCAACTTTCCTCTAATTTTCAGATACTCTTCCAATGGCATACCATATACTTTAACCGTTGTCCACAATACTGTTGCAAGCTCCCCATGCTCTCCACCAACCCATCCACTAACCTCTGACACTGGAATCTGAAAGTATTCTGCAAGCTTAGACCTAAGCCTAAGGCTTTCAACATATGTTCCTGTTCCTATAACAAACTCTGCCCTAGAATATCTTTTACAGACCATAGTCATGGCGTCAACTGGATTTGTTATAACAACATATTTTGCTCCACGATTCGATGATATTGTCACCTCAGAAACATATTTTACTATTCTTGCATTTTCTATAGCTAAGTCCCGTCTACTCATGCTAACGCCTGGAACCCTTGGTTTTCCAGCTGAAATCAGTATTATGTCAGCACCAGAAACATCTTCATCCTTTTCACAATAGTGTATTTTTGTATCCAAGTTGAGGCTTGCGGACACATGCTTAAGCTCTTCAGCGAAGGCTTTCGCTAGTCCAGGTTTAATGTCGCATACTGTCAGTTCATCAGCAAGTCTTGAACATAATATTGTGTATGCTGTTGGCCTACCGACTCTTCCAGTACCTATTTGGGCTATATGCAACTGGTCCTCCAGAAAATATCTTGTATAATACTATTTCAACTTTTATCAACTATAATGTTGTTGTAAAAACCTCCTTCCCCAAATGAAGTGGAGGCTTAAATTTTAACGTGTTCAAGATTCCTGAAGCGTAAGCCTCTTCTTCCACATAAGCTGCAACAACTTTTCCAACAAAGAGGCTGTGGTCTCCAAGTTCAAGCTTTCTATCTAGAACACATTCTATGTGGCCTATACATTCTCTTATTATTGCAGTGTCAATCTTTTTAGCCTTCTCCTTGGTTAGCTTAGCCATCTCCCACTTATTCTTATCTCTTCCAGAAACACTGCCACATACTTTGATCGCATTCAGTTGATCGTATGTTGGAACATTTATTGCAAACACTCTATATTTTTCTATAAGGCTGTAACTGTACCTTTTAGGCGAAACTGCTATACCGACAAGTGGAGGTGTTCTTGAAATGGGAACCGACCACGCTATTGGTATTATATTGCTTTCTTCAAATGGTCCACATGTTACTAGGAGCGTGAGCTTAGGATGTAGTAAGTATGGCAGGTTAAGGGCTTCCACATCCTTTTTCATATGATATGTCTTTTGCATGGTTTTTTAAAAAGTTTTAATTGTATCGTATGTGAGAAATTGGTGGTGCAAGCTTTTTGATACTCTGCAGCGCCTGTCTTCTTGGAATAGAATGCAATTATAGGGGTGGAAGCAACCTTAACAGTAGGGTTCTAAAGCTTCTCGATAAAAATATACTGATTCCAGTGTGTCCTGAACAGTTGGGTGGTCTTCCAACACCAAGAGAAAATGCTGAAATCATTGGAGACGGTTACATGGTTCTCGATGGCAGGGGTAAGGTTATAACATTTTCAGGTAAAGATGTTACCCAATACTTTGTTAAGGGTGCAAAGGAAACTTTGAAGATAGTGAAACTTTATGGAATAGGTTCTGCAATATTTAAGCAATATAGTCCATCGTGTGGAAGTGGTAAAATTTATGATGGCACATTTTCTAAAAGGCTTGTATCAGGTGATGGTGTTACAGCAGCTCTTTTGAAAAGAAATGGTGTCAAAGTCTTTTCTGAAGAAGACATTTAAGACCTAGTCTTCTGCTGAAAGTATGCTATAAAATTCTTTAACTCCCTCATAAAGCATGTTCTCGTCAAGCATCCCAAATGGTGTGGTTGTCTCAAATATTCTTTTTGGAAACTTTAGTGCCAGCATACTGAATCCCCCCACCTCTTTAAACTTGTTCTTGTTCCTAAGAATCCTTTCACCCAATCTTCTTAAATCATCTTCTCCGAAATTGTAGCCTAAAACCTTTAAAGCCTTACAGACATTTTCAAGTGTATAAATTCCTCTTGAAAAGAAGCATACTACTAGGCTAGAAAGTATCTGTCTCCAAGATTCCTCACGATACAATTCTCTTACAATATCATGTATACTCAATGTCTTTCCCTTCAGCATCTCCTGATCTAGGCTGTATCCTGCACTGTCTAGATGGCTGTGTCTTGCGCCAGTCAAATATGTTAAATGTGCTCCAGGTCCAGTATGATATCCTGGCATACCGTTCCCACCATATGAGAGTGCAAAATCTTCTCCACCATATCTTTTAACTAGAGCGTCTAAACCTTTTGCTGCTGTACCATATAAACCGTTCACCCCCTTAACAATATACTCTATAGCTTTAATGTAGGCTTCAACTGAACCCCATTCAAGCTTTAATCCTAATGCCTCATTCTCCCCTATCAGACCCTTTTCATAGGCTTCTGTCATCCAAGACAATACTGTTCCAGTCATCATGGCGTCAACACCCCACTTTTCAGCTTCATCAATAAGCTTTAGTACTCCCTCAGCATCCTTCACCCCTATCA
>JACIWG010000137.1 GCA_014361085.1 Nitrososphaeria archaeon | reverse complement strand
ATAGTAAACCTATATGATCCAGAACTTATCATTGTTGGTGGTGCTGTAGCATTAAATAATAGGGAACAGATTTTGAATCCAATATTAGAACATGTTGAAGAACATACAATAAACAGGGTTCCTGAGATTAGGTTTACTAAACTCGGAGATGAAGTTGGATTATACGGTACTATAGCAGCAGCATTTTATCTAAAGGAATAACATATCATGGCTCACGCCCAAGACATTTCGCTATATTCGAAAACCATTCCGGAACATTAACCCTTTCAATCCTCCTATAGGGTGTATAAGGTTTTATATCAATAACAGGAGTCCCGTCAAAAACGTCTATACCTCTAGCATGAATAAAACGTCCCTCAACCTTCAAAACTTCTATGATACTTACTCCAATAGGATTAGGCCTGCTAGGCGAATCACATGCAAAAACGCCTACTTCAGGAACGAGCTCTTCTGGAACACCCATTTCTATTGCATGACGGAATCTTACCTTAAGAGACCTTCTAGCATCCACACCAATTTTGTGAAGAAATGTGAGAAGAATGATGTGGGAGAAGCCTCTTATATTGTATAGGCCTTCAGAATATTCTTCAAAAATTTCTATAACACCCTCTACATTTTTGCTGAAGCGTACAATTTTATCTTCTACATTAACGTGCACAATTCCTATAGGAAAAATTGTGAAACCATTCATAATTGCTCACCTAATCAAACTTTAATTTAGCAAAAATTGCACCTGAGAGTAGGCCAAAAATTAAGCTTGAAAATTTTTGGAAATCGAACATAAAAGCACCTAGACCAAGAACCTGTATTCCATATATAATGTATAATGTTATGGCTGCTACGATAGTAAGTAATATTGGATAAAATATTTTTTTATAACCTTTTAACGTTAAAAACATGTAGAATAATATGGTTGAAGTTAATCCTATAAGAGATTGAATAAGCACATGAGAACCTAAAATGTTTACGTAGTCTAAATTGTAAATTGTGAGTATAAGGTAGGTTAGAAGGTTAGAGAGAATGGAAGATAGAATGGGGGAAAGGATAAAATATTTCGAGAAATCATTTTTTAAAGAAAGATTATAAGATTTTAGAAGCGCGGAAGAGGATGTGAATGCGAAAATTATAAGGTATGTTGAGAAAATGTTTACAGCAAGCCCGGGCAAACTATTCTGAACAAAAAGCGATAGAATGATTCCAAAGGGGTTTGCGATTGAAAGCTCGAAAACGTTTACTAGACTATTATCAATGAATAAAATTATTGATGTTAAAGTCAAAAGTATAATCATGATAGTATAGAATAGGTATATTTTCTTATAGTCTTCAAAGAACATTTTTAGAACATTACCTATAATTTCCTTAGATGAATCTTCACCCATAGCCTTTTCTGGGAAAAGGTTTAAACATATAACTGTTTCTCAAAATTATGTCAAAAATCTAAACACTAGAGCCTTCTATCTCGTCTCATACGCGAATATAGTTCGTCAAAGTTACTACATTTCAGTAATAAAACAGCATTTTTTGAAATAATCAGCGAATTAACAGTCTGTTTATCTTCTAACTTTTGTCCATTAAATTCTATATAGTATAGGTCTTCGTATGGGATGTTTAGATAGTTTAAGACTGTGGACTTAATATTTTCAATAGTAGTGTCAGAGTTCACGTTAACTTTAATAAGGTTTCTGAAAAATTTAGGCTTATCCTCGTAAACGTTAGAGTAGTCGACGGATACTGTAAGGGATGACATTTTAAATATAGTAGCCCATTTTTCTAGCTATTTCTTCAAGCCTTCTAATCCTATTCTCTGTTGAAGGATGTGTACTGAAGAGTTCAAGCAAACTTGAACCCTTAAACGGGTTAGAAATCCAAAGTGAGGCTGTAGATGGCGAAGCATTTAGTGGAGCACCACGGTATATCATTTGCTCAATCTTCGTTAGTGCACTAATGAGAGACTGAGGCCTTCTAGTTAAGACAGCGCTTGCCTCATCTGCATAATATTCTCTGCTTCTAGAAATTGCAAGTTGGACAAATGTTGCAGCCAAGGGTGCTAGTATAGCGGCACCTAATGCAGCCAGACCCCTTGCACTATCGTCTCTACCCCTTCCACCTAAGCCACCTAATATGGCCATCCAAGCTATCAGATTACCTATATATGATATTGCTGTAGCAATTGAGGCAGCGACTGTTGAAACAAGCATGTCACGATGTATAACGTGGCCTATTTCATGAGCTAGAACAGCCTCTATTTCATCATCATCCATTATGTTTAGTAATCCTGTCGTTGCAGCGACTACAGCATGCTCCTTATTTCTTCCAGTAGCGAAAGCGTTTGGTTGAGGACTCTTTACGATAGCAACCTTAGGCTTAGGTATACCGGCTTGAGAGGCAAGCTTCGAAACTATAGCATGAAGTCTTGGAGCCTCTTCCTCGCTAACAATTTTTGCACCAGTACTTGCTAAAACAATCTTGTCACTTATAAAGTACATTAGAAAGTTGAAGCCTAGAGCGAACAATAGGAACCAGAAAGCTAAGCTTACACCACCAATAAGAAAACCTAATGCTACAAGAATACCTCCAAGCAAAGCAAACAATACTGTAAGCTTAAGGTAAGCCTTCAAACTACTACCAACTGAGAGGCTCATAGTAGATCAATATATGGGCACTCTTACAAACTAATATAAACTTTACTTAATAATGTTAAACAAAATTTTATGCAACCAAGACTTTTAGGGAAAGCGTTTTTAACTAAAAATTTTTAGGAAATGATGTGAAATATAAGATAGTTTTCTTTGACATGGATGGAACACTTATAAAATGTAAGAGTAGTTGGGAGCTTGTTCACGAAAGATTTGGTACAGTTGAAGAGGCGAAGAGAACCTTAAAAGAGTATGATGAAGGAAAAATATCGTATAAGAAGTTCATGAGAAGAGATATAGGTTTGTGGATTAATAAGAAGGGTAAAGTTCATGTTAGGGAAATAGAGGAGATTTTGTCACGGTTCGAGCTTGCTGATGGAGCCAAGGAGGTTACGGGAAAGTTAAAGGATATGGGGTTAAAGATTATAATTATTACTGCAGGAATAAACCTTCTCGCGGAAAAGGTTGGTGTAGAAGTTTATGCTGATAGAGTTTATGCGAACAAGCTTGAGACCGATGGTGAGGGATACCTTGTGGGTGAGGGAATAGAAATTGTTGACCCAAAAGGAAAGGATATAATACTTGAGACAGTTGCTAGAGAAGAGAATGTTCTGCTAGAGGAAACTATTGCTGTAGGGGATACAGTTTACGATTTAGAAATGCTAAGGAAGGCTGGACTCGGGCTATATCTTGGAGACAGATATGAGATAAGAGATGCAAAAATACGTAAAATAGGTTCCTTGTATGAGATACTTGATTATGTTAAGGGATAAATTTTTAGGTTAGAAGGTTATTACCTTATTGTGATAGCCCGGTGGTGCAGCGGCCAAGCACAGCGGCCTCTGGAGCCGCAGACACCAGTTCGAATCTGGTCCGGGCTACCATAAACTTAACTCATTCCCATGTCAAAAACTTTCGGTTTTGATGATAGTGAAGTTGGAATTTTTGGTGGAAAAGTGAACCTCAAAGTAACTTACATTTTTATCTTTGAAACACTCAAAAAGGATTCGATAGACGCATGGTTATGACATAGCTCAAGATAAAACAAAGTCCAACAAGTAGACTAATCAAGTCTAAATCGAGCCACTAAAAACCAAGTATAAGGCACAGAATACATTTTCACTGAGAACAGTGCACTAACAAACTGAAAAAGAAGAAAATACTAAGGTAGAAGATTAATAAACAAGTTAGCGGGTACATAATAACAGATGTTTCCACAGAAGCAAATATGCTTAGAGCAGGGATTGGTGTGGAAAAACTAGGAGGTGAAGACAGAGTGAGTTATAGAAGGAAATCTTGGCAGGAGAAACTTGCGAATAGGGAGAGGGCTGCCTAAGATATTG
>JACIWG010000136.1 GCA_014361085.1 Nitrososphaeria archaeon | reverse complement strand
ACTTGACTTCCCCTTATCTTTCCTATGCCTGCAACTAGCGAGTCTATTGCAACTAAAATTAGTTCATCTAAAATTAAATTCTTCTCTAATGACTTGAAGTCAATTTGATTTTTTTCCTTAATTAAAAGGAACTTTGTATAAAGACCAATTTCTAGAGCATGTCTAGTTCCCTTTTGTACATGCTCATCGGATGTTGCCTCTATGAAACCACTAATCTTTAGTTTTTCGAATGTACCATCAAAAGTTATTTCACTAACCCTTACTGTTAATATAATAGTTTTCTTCTCTTTTTCAGCATGCCTCGAATAATTCTTTTCAAATTTTACTGTTCTAATAGTCTTTGCAGATACTAGGTCATCCTTGCTGATAGATAGCCTTAAAAGAAGCATGTCATCAACGGTTTCAGGGATGATTTCAGCACTATTTTTAGACAGTCTCTTAACCTTCACTTTCCTCACGTAAGAATATTCTAAAAGTTTTCTAAAGTTGCGATTACTATTGAAGGAGATTTTCTTGTAATTTCTCCAATCCTATGACCAATAATAACCTCTATACCCTTTTTCTCAGAAAGGTCTACTATCCTTTGGGATACAATTCCATCGAATATGATGTATTTCGCACCCTTTAGTTCTTCTGATTCAAGTTGTTTTGCAAGTTCACTCACAGGTACTCTAATTAAAATATTGAAATTTTCATCTAATATGACTGCCTCCAAAGTATTAACTAATAAAGGTTTGAGTTCTTTTACCTTCTCAGCAAGCTCTGGACCTATATTATCTGGTATCTCTTTCTTTACTTGAATGGAAGGGGTCTGAGTTGCACTGCTCAAGCATTCCATAATTTCTAGTGGTGTTAACTCTTCTACTTCTCTTCCAGGTGGTGCTCTGACAACTTTATCAACTCTTGCAACTTGCATTAGTTCCTTTAAAATTAGATCTCCCCCTCTATCTCCATCTAAAAATGCTATAATCTTCTTACTTTTGCTTAATTCTATTACAGATTGAGGTATTCCTGTTCCCTCTATACCTATAACGTTTTCTATTCCAGCACGCAATAAGTTTAAAACATCAGCTCTTCCCTCTACCAATATTATTGTATCTGACTTATCAACCGCTGGTCCAGCTGGCAATTTTTCTTTCCCATAAGCTATTATCTTTGATTTACCCATGGACTCACTAATATCCTTTAGTATCTTGTTACTTTCACTTATTACCTTCTTTGACCATTCTCTAGCTATTTCTTTTGCCCTTTCCTTTATCTGCTTAATCTTTTCTGCACGAACATCTTCTATTGAAACTAGCTTAAACCTTGCACTACATGGTCCTACCCGATCAACACTTTCTACGGTTGCAGCGATTAAGCTTGTTGTTTCGAAATCAGTAGATGTTGGAATAAGAACTTCACCGAAGGTCCTATCATTTTTGGATTCTAGATTTATTTCTATGCGTCCAATTTTCCAAGTCTTTTGTAGTTCATTTAAATCAAATTCTGGGCCAAATAGTCCTTCTGTTTGTCCAAATATTGCTCCTACTACATCCGCTCTCTCAACAACACCTTCCACTTCGAATTTTAATCTAATCAGATATTTAGTAGGTATCGACATATCTACCTAACACCTTGATTCAAATAAAACATTATTTAAGCTATTTATTTATTCAAATTTTCTAATTAACGAAGAAATTTCCTCTAGATGGGATATCATGCCTTTTCCAATTTTATAAAATTGCTTTCTATACCAGATATCATATTTTATACCTTTTGCTCCAAGTTCTGTTACCAACTTCTTGCAAATGTATCTTCCCTCTCTGTCATTATCTACTAAAATAATAACCTTTGACGATTTAAATGCCAACTTAAAAAGCTCGATATGATCTGAATTGTGACTATACAGATACGGTTCTCCAAGAAGGCCGATTTCTTTCAATGCTATAGCATCTTTCGGCCCTTCAACTACCACAAGTGCACCATTTTCGATTTCATTGTTTAATGAAATTATCAACTCCCTCAATTTTTCTAACTTTAACATATTTTCTTTCTTAGACCATTTGTAAGATTTATGTCCCCCGCCTCTGACCAGTTTTGGCTCATTCACGCCATTCTTTGGCATATTTCGCCAAACCTCTCTATGCGGGGGGCGTCTACCTGTTGCGTAGCTGGGTTAACCTTGGTCCTCATCATTTCAGCCAAGGCCGTCACTACGCTTTTATGGTAGGCGCATTTGTTAAATAAATCAAGATGCAAATATATATTTTTCTGAATCATTTACAAAATCATATTTTCTATGTCCATTTCAAATCCACTTGCAGGATTTCTAAGTCCCCCTTTTTGTAAGTAAAATGGTGAAATTTCCCCTAATACACCTATTCTTCTATTATTTTTTATAATGACTGCGCATCGACCTTCAATAAAATAGGGGTGCACGAATGCTTTAAAAGAATAGTTTTTAATTCCCAAGTAGTTTAGGAGTGCAATTACAACGGACTTTATTTCAGTAAAAGAACTCTCATTGTGAGTAGTTAAGGCCGCTATCTTAATCTCTTCTTTTATACTGCTCTTATCTCTGTCTCTTAATTTGAAGGTTCTTCCAATTTCAAAGATTTTCTGAGGATAGGGCTCATGGATATTAGAAGACAAAACCTTTAGGAGTTGGGGTACTATAGCAGTTCTAAGAACATTATATTCTTTGGCCTTAGGCTCTGCCACTTCTATTAAATTTTCTGTAAATGATTCTTGGTCGTCTTTGTTCGCTAGGTAGAAGGTCATGACTTCAATGAATCCAAGGCCAATAAGACACTCTCTAATGTCTCTAACTATTCTCTTAATTTTTAGCGGTCTTCCATTTTGATGTAATGTGAGTGGTAAGGGTTTAAGCTTATCATATCCGAATCCGTATCCTACCTCTTCTATTAAATCTACTTCATGTAAGATGTCAATTCGATATCTTGGTATAAAAACCTCTATTTGTTTATCCTTTGTTTTTCCAATCATATTCACTTTCCTAAGCGCTTTTATAACTTCATCACTTTTTAACGAAATTCCAAGAATCTTCTTTATATTACAATTGTTAAGATAGATTTTTCTTGGAGTAAGATTTGGTGTTTCCATTTTCGTGTTATCAAAGTTTATTTCTACAGTATATACCTTACCACCATAGTCTATCAATGTGGTTGCTAATATTGCTAATGCATCCTCAGCTTGTTCAACTTCATTTGCTGTTATGTCTACAAATATTTCTTGAGTTTCCTCTGTTAGCATAGTTAAATTCCCATTTATTATAGGTGGAAATGAGAGAACCTGATCAAGAGAATCTTTTAATATTGGAAATAAATTCTTTCTCTTAAGTAAATGTGCATAAAGTTTTCCCTGTTCTGTTTGAGATAATATTTCCTGTATTGACATAGGCTTATCATTGTAAAGTGGTATAAATTTGAATTCTGGGCCTTCAACTGTATAATATATTGGTGGTTTTATCTTTGAAGCATCATGCAAACCTATAGCAAACTTTCTTCTTTTTCGCCCTATACCATCATGTAAATCCTCCTGCAATGAAATTAATTCTTTTAATGTTTCTTCAGAAAGTTTAAGTTTCGCATACATTCCTATAATATAGGGTCTTATTTCTTTAACATTTTTGTCAACATACACCTTATAATCCGATCTTTCTAATTGAAATTCAATTTTTGGGTCTTCATTAAAATAGAAACGATTGATTGCTTTTGCTATTCCAGCGGGAGAACCATAATCTGGTCGATTCGGACTATATTCGACTTTAATTTCATCATCACTAGCATCTTCAATATTTAATCCTAGCAACGGCAAAATTTCTAAGATCTTTTCTTTAGAAAGTCTTCTTTTGAGGAAACTATTTAACCTTTCAAATCTAAAACTTAGTACGGGCATAATTCACACTCCTCAGCCAACCTAAAGAATTTTCGTACAAAAATCTTATATCATCTATATCATATGCTAAAAGTATTAATCTTTCTAGTCCC